>NZ_JBHWZO010000069.1:0-25830 GCF_042728455.1 Promicromonospora sp. NPDC060204 | reverse complement strand
CCACGACGTGGCGCATGCGGCCGGGCCCTCTGCGTCGTCAGAGCACTCCGTGCCGTCCGGGCTGCCGCGGTCCGGTCGCCGCCGTCCCGCGATGCGAGACGCGGCAAAGTTCACCCGCACTCGCCGGAAGGCCTGGTCCGGGGCCGGATGTCAGCGGAAATTCATGTGACGGACCTCACTCCCGTTACATTCTGGAAACACTTCCGCTAGCCTGGGGCGCGCATCCTCTCCCACAATTCGGTAGAGCAACCCGCTACGGCGAGTCGATGCAGGCGCATGAAGCACAGCGAGTTCGGCACGGTGAGCAGGCGGGCAAGGTCCCGCGGCGACCGGTACGACGTGGCAAGGAACTCGCCGGCAGCCTGGCCCCGAGACGGGGCACGGGCCCAGCAGAGCACGTCCATCACGTACGACACATGAACCGAGTGGGGTTACCAGGGATGAATGGCGAATCGATTCGACACTTCACGGACGGCCGCGTTCCCGACGCCGGGATCGCGCACCTCTTCAGCGTCGAGAACCGATTCCAGGCGCGCCTCGACGTCGAGGCCGCGCTCGCGCTCGCAGAGGCTGAGATCGGCCTGATCCCGGAGCCGGCCGGTGAGACGATCGCCCGGGCCGCGCAGATCGAGAAGCTGGACCTCGACCGCGTGGCGGCGGAGACGGCGTCCGCCAGCCACCCCCTGATGCCGCTCATCGAGGAGTTCGCCCGCGTGGTCGGGCGCCAGTACGGCGGCTGGGTGCACTGGGGCGCCACGACGCAGAACATCACGCAGACGGCGGACGTGCTCGTGCTGCGCGACGCGCACCGGGCGGTCAAGGACCTGCTCGCCAAGGTGCTGCGCGGCATGTCCAAGCTCGCGGAGGCCTCCGCGGCGGTGCCGATGGCGGGCCGCACGCACAGCCAGCACGCCGTGCCCGTCACGTTCGGCTTCAAGGTCGCCGTCTGGATCGACGAGCTGACGGCGCACACCGACCGGCTCGAGCGCCTCGAGGACCGGCTCTTCCGGGTGCTCATGGGCGGCGCCGTCGGCACGTTCGCGTCGTTCGGGCCGGCCGGCCGCGAGGTCGAGCGCCGCGTCGCCAACCACCTCGGGCTCGGCACCATGCCCGTGCCGTCGCGCGCGATCAACGACGGCATCGTCGAGCTCGTCCTCGTCCTCGGCCAGGTCGCCGGGACCGCCGGCAAGATCGGCAAGGACATCTACTCGATGATGCAGCCGGAGTTCGGTGAGGCGTTCGAGCCCATCCCGGAGGGCACCGTCGGCAGCTCGACCATGCCGCACAAGCGCAACCCGCAGCTCGCCCTGGACCTCCTGTCGATGAGCGCCCAGCTCCGTGCGCTGGCCGCACCCGCGCTGGAGTCGATGCAGCACGACCACGAGGCGAACGGCGGCATGACCGACCTCCTGGAGTCGACGGTCTCCCGCGCCGCCGTCCTGGCCGGCGACATCCTGACCCGCCTCGACGTGATCCTCGACGGCCTGGAGCTGGACGAGCAGCGGATGCGCGCCAACCTGGCGCTGAGCGAGGGCCTCATCGGCTCGGAGTCGCTCATGATGGAGCTCGGCGAGCGCATCGGCCGGCAGAAGGCCCACGAGGTCGTGTACGAGGTGGCGCAGGAGTCCGCCGTCGGCGACGAGCAGTTCCTCGACCTGCTGGTGCGCAACGCGACCGTCAGCGCGTACTTCGACCGGGACGAGATCTGCCGTCTGATCGACCCGCGCGCCTACCTCGGCGAGAGCGTCACCATCGCGCACGACATGGCCCAGCACGCCCGCGCCGTCGCCGACCGGCTCGAGTTCAGCGCCCGGACGGCCAAGCCGGTCCCGCTCTTCGTCCGTGCGGCGGCCGACGAGCCCGCCGACGAGGCGGGCACCGGGGACGACGTCGTCCGCCCGGTCGACGACACCAGGGTGGCCGCGGCGGCGCGCACCCCGGAGGAGCTCCTGCTCGTCGGCCTGTAGGTCTCTACGCGCCTGCCAGAACTTGCTCGCCTGCTAGAAGAGGGTGCCTGACTCCCAGGTACGGCCGGCGCCGGTCACGACCGGCGTCGGCCGCGTCACGGGCGGCGCGCTCTCGCGGGCCTCGACGGTGAGGCTCCCGTCCCGCAGCTCGGCGTCGGGGATCATCCCGGCGTCCGGCACCAGCATCTCGCCGACGCCGCCGCGTCCCGCCGCCCACTCCTCCGCGGCGAAGCCCGCTAGCTGGTCGACCCGGTCGTTGTACGGGTTGCCCACGTGACCACGCACCCAGTGGAACCGCACGGGGCCGGTGCGCTCGGTGACGGCGCGGTCGATGTCCTGCACCAGGCCGACGTTCGGCACGGGCTCGCCGGCGGGGGAGCGCCAGCCGTTGCGCTTCCACCCCTCGGACCACTCGGACACGGACCGTACGGCGTACTGCGAGCCGGACTCCACGAGCAGCGGCTCGCTGCCGGGGTGCGCGTCGATGGCGCGGAGCAGAGCTGAGAGTGCCGCGACCTGATCGTTGCCCTGGGCCGCGCCGCCCGAGTCGAACTGCCCGCCCGCGTGGTTGATCCACGCCCATCCGATCGCGCCGCCCGGCGCGGCCGACCCGTGCGTGCTGACGATGATCACGGCGTCCATTGTGCATCCTTCTGCCCGAGAATCCGGACGCCTGGCCGGGGGTGGACGGCGTTCGAGAGTTCGGCGCGGCGAAACCGAGGCCAAGGGCCTACGAAACCCATGACCGGCGATCCACGGGCATGATGGCTGGGTGCCTCACGTACCTTCCGACCCCGCCCGTCGCTCGTCCGGCGGCACACCCACGCCCGAACAGCGCGCGCAGGGGCTGCACCCCTCGCGACCCCGGACCCGCGCCGACATCCGGCGGTGGCGCCGGCTGCTCGCCGACGAGCGGGCCGAGGCCGCGGTCTACCGCGACCTGGCGGGCCGGCGCACGGGCGAGGAGCGGGAGATCCTGCTCGCGCTCGCGCGGGCGGAGAAGCGGCACGAGTCGCACTGGCTCGACCTCCTGGGTCCCGACGTCGGCGCGCCCGTGCGCGGCGACCTGCGGACCCGCGGCCTCGGCTTCCTGGCCCGCCGGTTCGGCGGCGTCTTCGTGCTGGCGCTCGCCCAGCGGGCCGAGGCCCGGTCCTCGTACGCGCACGACGCGGACGCCACCGAGACGATGGCGGCCGACGAGCAGATCCACGAGGAGGTCGTGCGGGCGCTGGCCACCCGGGGTCGCAACCGGCTGTCGGGCACGTTCCGCGCCGCGGTCTTCGGCGCGAACGACGGGCTCGTGTCGAACCTCGCGCTCGTGCTCGGCATCGGTGCCTCCGGCGTCGCGACGAGCACCGTGCTGCTGACCGGGCTCGCGGGCCTCCTCGCGGGCGCGCTGTCGATGGGCGCCGGCGAGTTCGTGTCGGTGCGCTCGCAGCGGGAGCTGCTCGAGGCGTCGTCACCGTCGCCCACGGCCGACGACGCGCTGCCACACCTCGACGTCGACGCGAACGAGCTCGCGCTCGTGTACCGGGCGCGGGGCATGGCCGGCGAGGAGGCGACGGCGCGTGCCGACGCCGTGCTCGCGCGGCTCGCCGTGGCGCCCGTGTCGGGCGGGCTGCTCCTGGAGCCCGCCGCCGAGAACGACTCCGCCGACGAGGTCGACGACCTGGAGACGCACGGGACGGCGTGGGGAGCGGCGGTGTCGTCCTTCCTGTTCTTCGCGTCGGGCGCGGTCGTCCCGGTGCTGCCCTACCTCTTCGGCCTCGAGGGGCTCGCGGCGGTCGCCGTCGCGACCGCGCTGGTCGGGATCGCGCTGCTGGTGACGGGCGCCGTCGTCGGGCTGCTGTCGGGCACCTCCCCGCTCACCCGGGCGCTGCGGCAGATCGCGATCGGGCTCGGCGCGGCCGCCGCCACGTACGTCCTCGGGCTGGTGTTCGGGGCCACCGTCGGGTGATCCCGGAGAGTTCACCCGCCCCTCTCCGGCTGCGTGCAGATAGCCCTTGATGCCCTGAAATAACTGAGATATCGGGCCTCTTCCGACATACGCCGGTACCCATGCACAATATTCTCGATCCGCAAACCGCAGGTTTGTAGTTGCCGAACCTCGGAACGCACCGCAGATTAAATGTGTATGCATGGCTGCTGAGCGGCCCGTCAAGGGTCGGAGAGCGGGAGACCGATGTCGAAGGACGCACGGACGAGCGCGGGGGACCACCTCCGTCGCGTCGTCGTGCGCGCCGTCGGCAGCCTCGCGCTCGGCGCCGCGGGCGTCGCGCTCGGCGTCGGCCTCGCGGCCCCGTCCAGCGCCGCCGAGCGCCCGTCGCTCGGGTCGCTGCTCGGCGACACCGTGGAGGCGACGGTGCAGACCGTCGTCCAGACGACCGAGGCGCTCGGGTCGGTCACGACGATCGACCAGGCCGCGACGGGCGGTACCGGGTCGGCGACGACGCCGGCCGCGCCGGGGTCCGCGACCCCTGCGCCGGAGGCTCCCGTGCCCGCCGCCGAGCCCGCGCCGAAGCCGGCCGAGCCCGCTGCGCCCGCTCCCGAGCCGGCGCCCGCCGAGCCCGCGTCGCCGTCGGCGGGCAAGCCCGCGTCGGCCGCGCCGTCGTCCGCAGGGAAGCCGGCGGAGCCCGTCACCCAGGCCGTCGACGACGTCGTCGCGGCGGTCTCCGAGGGCGTGCTGGAGCCGGTGACGACGCCGGTCAAGACGGTGACGGAGCCCGTGGGCCAGATCGTCGCCGGTGTCACGAAGCAGCCCGTGGAGCAGGTCGCCGAGGTCGTCGAGCAGGTCTCCGACCCGGTCCTCAAGCCCGTCACGGAGCAGGTCGGCAACGTCCTGACCCCCGTGACCGAGCCGGTCGGCGAGGTGCTCGCCCCGGTGACGGGCGTCGTCGGGCAGGTCGTCTCGCCGCTCGCTCCGGTGCTCGGCGCCGTGACCGAGCCGCTGGCGCCCGTGACGGGCGGCCTCCTGGCCCCCGTGGCCGACGTGCTCGCCCCGGTGACCGGCGCGGTGGGCGGCGTGACCGCCCCGATCGTGCAGGTGCTCAAGCCGGTGACCGCCCCGGTCACGGACGCCCTGGCACCCGTGCTGACGCCGGTCGGCGAGGCCGTCGCCCCCGTCGGCGAGGTGCTCGCCCCGGTCGTCGAGCCGCTGACCCCGATCGTGGAGCCGCTCGTCCCGGCACCCGCCGTGCTGCCGGCCGAGCCGGCCACGGACGCGCCGGCGACGGACGTGCCGACGACGGTGGTCCCGACCCAGCGGGTCGACGACCCCACAGAGCCGACGTACCCGGGGGCGCTGCAGACCCCCGGTGACGCCGCGGGTGTCGTGGTCTGGACCTCAGCCGGGGTCCAGCACGCGATGCTCGACCTGATGCGTGCCCCCGCACCCGTGGTCGCCGTCGACACCGTCGACGCGCTGATCGTGACGGCGGGCGTCGTGGAGACGGGCGGCCCCGGCCTGCTGGGCGCGGGCCTCCCGCTCGCCGCCGGCGGCGTGGGCACCGCGGCGTCCGCCGGGAGCGCCGGCGGCGCCCTGGGCGGCGGCGCCCCGCAGCTCAAGGTGCCGGGCGGCGACGCCCTGGCGGTGCTCTCCGCCCTGCTGGTCTTCCGGGCGCGCTCCTGGCGCGTGTCGACCGACGAGTCGCGCGCCAAGCTGGCGAGCAGCTACACGGACATCCCCGTCTCTCCTGCCTGACCTGGCTGGTCCGCGCACACGTGCGCGGTACCGCCCGACGGCGCCTGTGCCGTCGGCTCCACGCCGGGCAAGGAGAGACCCATGCACAAGAACTTTCGACGGGCGCTGTACACGGCGCTCGTGACGGGCGGCCTCGTGGTCGTCGGCGCCGCCTCGGCCTACGCCGCGGGCGCTGGTCTGCCGGATGCTGCTCAGGGAGCCCCCGGGACGATCGAGGGTGCTGCCTCGCCTGCTGCTGCGCCCGAGGGGCCGGCCGACGGCGCCGCGGAGGTCGTGTCGGACGACGGCGCGGCTGAGGCCGCCGCGACGGTTACTCCGGCCCGCGACACGGCGGAGCTTGCTCCGGCCGATGACGGCGCCGAGTCCGTGGCGCATGTCGACATCTCCGGCGTCGTCGAGGAGGTCCTCGACGGGACGCTCGGTGAGGACGGCCTGGTCGACGGGATCCTGGAGGGTCTCCTGCCCGTCGAGACCGAGGTGCCCGGCGCCGATCCCGGTGCCGGTGCGCCCGGTGTGGAAGAACCTGGTGCCGGAGAACCCGGTACGGACGTGCCGGGCACGGACGTGCCGGGCACGGATCAGCCCGGCACGGAGCCCGGTACCGGAGAACCTGGCACGGACGAGCCCGGCACGGACGAGCCCGGCACCGATCAGCCGGGTACCGATCCCGGTACCGACGGACCGGGCATCCTCGATCCCGGCATCCTCGACCCCGACGCGGGTGACCCCGACGTCGTCGAACCGGGTGTCGGTGAACCTGGACCCGGCGAGCCCGCGCCCGGCCGTCCCGGCCGGGACACGCTCGGGACCGGTGGTTCGCGGCCCGTGCACGAGACAGGACTTCCCGGGGCGGACGCCCCCGGGATCACCCGCCCCGCTGGTGACCGGTCCGCCACGGCTGCCGGCACCGCCGCGGCAGACGCGACGCCCGGTTCCGCCGACGCGGCCGACGCGGCCGACACCGGCGCGTCGTCCGGCGATCCGGTCCAGGGTGCCGACGCCGAGAACGCAGGCGTCGACCTCAGCTGGGGTGACAAGGCGGTCGTCGTGCCGACGGCCTACGACGGGGCGCTCCTGGCGGGCGGTCCGCACGAGGGCTACCTCATCGGCACATCGAACAGGCTCGACGGGCAGGTGGTGCCGGTGGACGTTCCCGGCGAAACCCTTGCCCAGACGGGCCCCATGATCACGGGGCAGCTCGCGCTGGTCTCGCTCCTTCTGGGGCTGGGCATCGTGGTGCTCCGTATGCGTCGCCGTCGTTACGTGGTCTGAACCACGGAGCGACGGGCGACAACGGCCCGGGCGCGGTCCTGCCGACGAGCTTGTCAAGGGGCTCGTGAAGCAGGACCGGCTCAGCCCGGGTCGGAGAGGTTCGTGAGGTCGGGGCGCCGCTGGGGGGCGTCCCGGCCCACGGACCGGAGTCTGGGGTCGGGACACCGCTGGGGGGTGTCCCGGCCCACGGACCCGAGTCTGGGGTCGGGGCGCCGCTGGGGGGCGGCCCGGCCCACGGACGAGGTGAACAGAGCGGGAGCTCAGGGCATCGGGGGGTGACCTGGGCGCCCGCTCTGTCATGTCCGGGTTCGACATGCCGGTGAGCTGCTTGATGACGCCCTGGCCCTCGCCGAGCACCGCGGCCACGTTCTTGGTGATCGCGGAGGCCCCGTCGGTCGAGACCACGGTCATGCCCTGGATCGAGGCGATCGGCTCGGCGGCGGCCCGGACGATGTCCGGGAGGCGCTCGATGAGCTCCTGCACCAGCGCGGCCTCGCCGTACTTGCGCAGGGCCTCGGCCTTGGCGTCGGTGGCCGTCGCCTCTGCGAGACCCTCGGCCTCGACGGCGGCGGCGCGCGCCCGGCCCTCGGCCTCGATACCGGCGGCGAGGGCGACCTGCCGGTCGCGCTCGGCCTCACCGGCGCGGCGGACCGACTCTGCGGACGCCTCGGCGTCCTGCAGCGCGGCCGTCTTGTTGGCCTGCGCGATCGTGGTGCGCTTGAACGCCTCGGCCTCGGTGGCCGCGTTGTTGGCGTCGCGGCGGGCGTTTGCGCCCTGGACCTCGGCGTACGCCTTGGCCTCCGCGGGCTTGCGCACCTCGATGTCGAGGCGCTCCTGCTCCACGCGCGCCTTCTCGGCCATGGCCTCGCGCTCCTGCTGGGCCACGAGCCGGTCCTGCTCGGCCCGGGCGAGCTGGCCGGCGGCGTCCGCCTCGGCGTTCGCCTTGTCGGTCTCCGCCTTGATGGCGGCCTTCTTGAGGTCGAGCGCCTTCTGGCGCTCGGCGATCTGCTCGGCGGCCTCGATCACGGCGAACTCCGAGGCGCGGTTCGCCTCGGCCTCGGACACCTCGGCGAGCTGACGGGCGTTGGCGGCCTCGGCGCGGCCGAGGTTCGCGAGGTAGTCCGAGCCCGGCGTCGAGATGTCGGAGATGTTCAGCAGGTCGACCTGGAGGCCCTGCTCCGAGAGGTCCGTCTTGGTCGACTGCACCACGCGGTCGGACAGGCCCTTGCGGTCCGAGATGATCTGCTCGATCGTCATGTCGCCGACGATCGACCGCAGCGAGCCCTCCAGGGACTCCTTGATGATCTCGGTGAGCAGGTGCTGCTGGGACAGGAAGCGCTGCGCGGCACGCCGCACCCCCTCCTCGTCACCGCGCACCTTGAAGTTGATCGACGCCTTGATCGCGATCTTGATGCGGTTCTTGTCGACGCCCTCGACGGTGATGCCGATCTGCCGCTGCTCGAGCGAGATCGAGAAGCCCTGCTGCAGCACCGGCCAGACGAAGGCCCGGCCCCCGACGACCACCCGCTGGCTCGCCGTCTGGGCCTCGGACTTTCCCGCGCCGCGGCCCACGACGATCAGCGCCTCGTTCGGCGGCACCCGCCGGATGCGGCTCGCGACGAACGCGAGGACGAGGAAGATCGCGAGGACGCCCGCGGCGACGGCGATGACACCTATGAGTTGACCGGTCATTTCGGCTCCTGGGGTGGGGTGTGCCGGCCGAGCCGTCGAGCGGTCCCGGCCGAGGGTGCGTTCGGGGAGGGGCGGGGGACGGGGTGGCGCCGGGGCCAGGCTCAGCGCACGGGCTCGACCTTGACCCGGGAACCGTGCTGCTCGACGACGACGACGCGCGTGCCCTGCTCGATCGGCTCGTCCGAGAACGCGAGCCGGGCCTCCAGCTCCGTGGCGGCGTCCAGAGAGACCTCGCCGTGGCCGCGGTCGACGTCGGACGTCACGCTGCCCTGCGCGCCGACCAGGGAGACCGGGCCGCCGTCCTCGCCGGCCTTGAGGCGCTTGATCAGCACGTTGACCAGGACGATCACCAGGACGGCGACCACGAGGCCCGCGGGGTAGGCGACCCAGACGGGAAGGCCGGACGAAACGATCACCGTGCCGGTCGCGCCGAAGAGCAGCGCACCCGCGCCGAGCGACGTGCCCGAGATGGCGCCGTCGAGCAGGTCGAAGAAGTCGCCGAGCAGCAGTGACGCGAGCGCGAGGGCGAGTCCGAGGAGACCGATGACGATGAAGACGAGCATGCGCGTCCGTTCGTGAAGTTTCTGGGAGTCGTCTGCAAGTTATCAGGAAATGGAATGTTATCTCCTGATAAAAGGGGTGAACTTCTGCTCTGTCCGCAGGTGAGCGGGCGTTACTCCCGTGCCGCGGACTGGCGCCGCAGCGTGCGGGCCGCGGCCAGCGTCAGCAGGGTGGCGAACCAGGCCGCGGCGACGGGCACCAGAAAGCCGGCGGCCGCCCCGGCGTCGTCCACCCGCAGCCCGGCGACGGACGCGCCGAGCGAGGCGCCGATGCCGATCGACGTGCCCACCCAGGTCAGGGCCTCGGTGAGCTGATGCTTGCCGACCATGTCCTGCACCAGGCCGTTTCCGGTGATGACGGTGGGTGCGATGGCCAGGCCGGCCACGAACATCGCGGCCGCCAGCGCCCAGAGCGTGTGCGCGAGAAGAAAGAGGGACACGCCGGGGCCGAGCGCGGCCATGCCGATCACGAACCGCCGGACCGCCGGGCTCGTGAAGTGCCGGGCGCCGTAGGCGAGCCCCGCGACCATGGAGCCCAGCGCGAAGACCGCGAGCACGAGGCCGGAGGCACCCTTGCTGCCCTGCTCCTCCGCGAACGCGACGGTGACGACCTCCATGGAGCCGAAGATCATGCCCATGGCCACGAAGACGAGCACCAGCACGGGCATCCCCGGCACGAGGACCACCGGCCGGTGCCGCACCTCGGCGTCGGCGGCCACGACGGCCGGCTCCGTGGACCGCTGCACCAGGAACAGCAGCCCGCCGACCAGTGCCGCGATCCCGGCGACCACCAGGGCGGACGGCGCGGCCACCGCCGTCGCGAGCGTCGTGGCCAGCACCGGACCCACGATGTAGACCAGCTCGTCGACCGACGACTCCAGCGAGTACGCGGTGTGCAGCCGGCGCGGGTCGTCGAGCACGCCGTTCCAGCGGGCCCGGACCATGGAGCCGTACGAGCCCTGGCTCCCGCCGGCGATCGCGGCGAGCGGCCACAGCGCCCACTCCGGGGCGCCGAGCACCGCGGCCGTGACGAGCCCGCCCAGCCCGGTGACGGACACGAGCAGCGCGGGCAGCAGCACCCTCCGCTGACCGCGCCGGTCCACCCAGCGGGCGATCTGCGGGGCGAGGAACGCCTGCGCCAGGCCCAGCACCGCCGCGACGCGGCCCGCCATGGCGTAGCTGTCGTACAGGCCCTGGACCATGAGCACGGCGCCGATGCCGACCATCGACATCGGGAGCCGGGCCAGCGCGCCGGCCGCGGAGAACTTGAGCGCACCCGGGGTGCGGAGTACCGCCGTGTAGGGGTTGGAGCGGGGTGAGGCGGCGGTCTGTGGCACGGGTCGAGTCTCGCACCGACCACTGACACCGGCCCCGCGTCCCCTGGTGACCCGGCTCACGTCGCGACCGGCCGTACGGGGCTGGCGACCGGCTGCCCGGTGCCGCACGATGGGCCCCATGACGGACGAGCCCCAGGTGACAGTGGTCGACAATCCCGACGAGTCCCGGTTCGAGGTGCGCGTCGACGGCACCCTGGCCGGCTTCGCGGTCTACGAGACGGATCCGGGCGTCGTGTACTTCGTGCACACCGAGGTCTTCGAGGAGTTCGCCGGCCAGGGCCTGGCGGGCCGGCTCGCGCAGGCGGCGCTCCGCATGGTGCGCGAGGCCGGCAACAAGATCGTGCCGCTGTGCCCGTACATCAAGGCGTACGTGCGCAAGCACTCGCCCGAGTACGACGACCTGCTGGGCGCGCCGGTCCCGGAGGCGTGAAAGTAAGTTTCACAATCTCGTTCACTGTGCAAACTTCACATCCGACGCGACATGTGCGAGAGTTTCTCCACGGCGTCGCCCGGTGGCATTGATTGTCACCTCAGTGTGGCCGATCGACGCCGGCCAACCTAGCAAAACCACATCACCGAGCACCACGGCACCAACCCCCAGCAGCCAGCACCGGAGGTCAAGCACGTGAGGCACCCCGCCCGCCGTGAGGCGACCGATCTGCCAGCCTATGCGCGCACCATGTCGCTCCAGAAGGAACGGCAGGCGGGGGTGATGTCGGGGATCGGACGCCGGGAGTTCCTCACCATGGCGGCGACGGGCACGGCGGCCGCCGCGATCGGGGTCTCGATCGCGGCGCTCGACCCCGCCACGGCGCTCGGGGCCACGGCCATGACGGGCAACGCGACGCCGGAGCCGTCGTCGGCCCTCGGCCTCAAGCGCGAGCTGCGCGCCATGTGGATCGCCACCGTGGCCAACATCGACTGGCCGTCGACGAGCGGCCTCGACGCGGACACCCAGAAGGCGGAGTTCCTGCACTGGCTCGACGTGGCCGAGGAGCACCGGCTCAACGCCGTGTTCGTGCAGGTGCGCCCCACGGCCGACGCGTTCTACGACAGCCCGTACGAGCCCTGGTCCAAGTACCTGACGGGCACGCAGGGGCAGGACCCGGGCTACGACCCGCTCGCGTTCATGGTCGAGGAGGCGCACCGGCGCAACATCGAGCTGCACGCCTGGTTCAACCCGTACCGCGTCTCGATCGAGGCAGACCTGTCGCAGCTCGTCCCCGAGCACCCGGCACGGCAGCACGCGGACTGGGTGTGGGAGTACAACGGCCGGCTCTACTTCGACCCGGGCATCCCCGCGGCGCAGGAGCACATCCAGCAGTCCATCCTGCACGCGGTGGAGAACTACGACGTCGACGGCGTGCACTTCGACGACTACTTCTACCCGTACCCGCTGGACGGCCACGTGCTGCCGGACATCGGCACGTACGAGCAGTACGGCGCCGGCTTCGACACGATCGAGGACTGGCGGCGGAACAACGTCGACCACTTCGTCGAGACGATGAGCGTCCGCATCAAGGAGACCAAGCCCTGGGTCAAGTTCGGGATCAGCCCGTTCGGGATCTGGCGCAACTCCACGACCGACCCGCTGGGTTCGGACACCGGCGGGCAGGAGTCGTACGACGACCTCTACGCCGACACCCGCAAGTGGGTGCTCGAGGGCTGGCTCGACTACGTGAACCCGCAGGTCTACTGGCAGATCGGGCTCGCGGTGGCCGACTACGCGAAGCTCGTGCCGTGGTGGGCCGAGGTCGCCGCGCAGTCGGGCACGCAGCTCTACGTGGGCGAGGCCCTTTACAAGGTGACGAGCGGGGTCTTCACCGACCCCGACGAGCTCACCAACCACCTCGACCTCTGCCGGGAGGTCAGCCGCGACGTCGGGCCGATCCACGGCAACGTCTACTACTCGGCCGTGCACGTGCCGGCCGACCCGCAGGGCGCGATGACCAAGGTCGTCGCCGACCACTACCAGCACCCGGCGCTTGTGCCGCCGATGCCGCACCTGCCCGCGGACCCGGTGGTCACCCCGGTGCTCACCAAGGCCCGCCGCGTGCGCGACGGCGTCCGGATCCACCTCGCCGACATCGGCAACAAGGACGCGCGCGCGACGTCGTTCGCCGTCTACCGGGTGGACGGCGCCGCCGAGTCGGTCGACACGAACGATCCGGCGAACCTCGTGGGCACGTTCCGCGCGGCGAGCGGGCGCGTCCAGTCGTGGCTCGACACGTCGGTGGGGCGCGGCGAGACGTACACCTATGCCGTCACCGCGCTGGACCGGGTCTGGAACGAGACCGACCCGAGCCAGCCGCGGGTCGCGGAGTAGGCGTCAGCGCTCGACCGGCAGACCCGCGCCGGCCCAGGCGACGATGCCGCCGTCGAGGTTGGTCGCCTCGAACCCGACCGCCTCGTTGAGCCACTGGGTGGCGCGCGCGGACCGGCCGCCGGAGTGGCAGATGACCAGGATCGGCGCGTCGGCGTCGAGCTCGCCGTAGCGCACGGGCAGGTCGCCCAGCGGGATGTGGACGGCGCCCGGGGCGTGCCCGGCGTCCCACTCGTCCTGCTCGCGCACGTCCAGCAGGACGGAGCCGGCGGGGACGGGGGCGGACGGGTCGAGCTCGCTGGGGTGGCGCGAGGGGATCTCGGGCTGCATCGGCGGGAACATGTCGCCAGCCTACGACGGCTGTGTGGCGGCGTCGGGCCGCCGTCACCCGAGCGAGAACGCGGGGCGGACGCCGGGCCCGGGGGCGAACACGAGCGTGGGCGACGACGGACCCGCCCGGACCTGGCAGTATCGGGCGTATGGATGCGCGTGCCGGAACTCCCGCCCAGCCCAGCGACCTGATCGACGTCGACCGGGTGGTCGGGGCCTACTACGACCTCTCCCCGGACCCGGGCGACCCTGGCCAGCAGGTCGCCTTCGGTACGTCCGGGCACCGCGGGTCGAGCCTCGACCATGCCTTCAACGAGGACCACATCGTGGCGATCACCGCCGCGATCGTGGAGTACCGGCGCGATCAGGGCACGGACGGGCCCCTGTTCATCGGACGGGACACGCACGCGCTGTCCTACCCGGCCTGGCGGACGGCTCTGGAAGTGCTCGCCGCGGCCGACGTCGACGTCATGGTGGACGCGCGCGACTCGTGGACCCCGACGCCCGCCGTCAGCCAGTCGATCCTGCTGCACAACCAGACGCGGTTCGCCGAGGGGACCCCGGGCCAGGCCGCTCCGGGCCTGGGCCTCGCGGACGGCATCGTGGTGACGCCGTCGCACAACCCGCCGCGCGACGGCGGCTTCAAGTACAACCCGCCGCACGGCGGGCCCGCCGACTCCGACGCGACCGGATGGATCGCGGACCGGGCCAACGAGCTCCTGCGCACCGGCGTCGGGCAGGTGAAGAGGGTGCAGCTCGACCAGGCGCTCGCCGCCGAGACCACGCATCGGCACGACTACCTGTCGACGTACGTGGACGACCTCGCGAACGTGCTCGACCTGGACGCCATCCGCACCTCCGGGGTGCGGATCGGGGCCGACCCGCTGGGCGGGGCCTCGGTGGAGTACTGGGGTGCGATCGCCGAGCGGTACGACCTCGACCTCACCGTCGTCAACCCGCAGGTCGACCCGCGCTGGTCGTTCATGACGCTGGACTGGGACGGCAAGATCCGCATGGACTGCAGCTCCCCGTACGCGATGGCGTCGCTGGTGCAGCGGATGACCGCCGGCGACGGCCCGGCGCCCTTCGACGTCGCGACCGGCAACGACGCGGACTCCGACCGGCACGGCATCGTCACGGCCGACGGCCTCATGAACCCCAACCACTTCCTCGCCGTGGCGATCGAGTACCTGTACGGCGGCGCGCGCCCGAACTGGCCCGCCGACGCGGCGATCGGCAAGACGCTCGTGTCGTCGGCGCTCATCGACAAGGTGGCGGGCGGGCTGGATCGCCGCCTCGTGGAGGTGCCGGTCGGCTTCAAGTGGTTCGTCCCGGGCCTGCTGTCGGGCGAGGTCGGTTTCGGCGGGGAGGAGTCGGCGGGCGCGTCGTTCCTGCGCAAGGACGGCCGTGTCTGGTCTACCGACAAGGACGGCCTGCTGCTCGCGCTGCTCGCCTCGGAGATCCTGGCGACCACCGGCAGGTCGCCCTCGGAGCACCACGCAGACCTGGTCGGGCGCTTCGGCGAGAGCTGGTACGCCCGCGTCGACGCCGCCGCCACGCGGGAGCAGAAGGCCCGGCTCGGCGCGCTGTCGCCGCGCGATGTCTCGTCCACGACGCTCGCGGGGCAGGCCATCACGGCCAAGCTGACCGAGGCGCCCGGCAACGGCGCGAAGGTCGGCGGGCTCAAGGTCACGACGAGGGACGCGTGGTTCGCCGCGCGGCCCAGCGGCACCGAGGACGTGTACAAGATCTACGCGGAGTCGTTCGTGTCCGAGGAGCACCTCACCCAGGTGCAGGACGCCGCCCGGAAGCTGGTCGACGAGGCGCTGGGCTGAACTTAAACGATGTGGGTGGTTCTGCCGGGGGCGGCGGTTTCCTAACGTCACGCGGGCACGCCTCGGCCGTTCGGCCAGGCGTGGACCCGGACGAACGGAGAGCGCCATGTCCCGTGCACGACGCCGTACCCGAACGGCGGCCCTGGCCGCAGCACTCGCCCTCGTGGCCACCGCGACCCTGACGACGCAGAGCGCCACCGCCGGGGTGACCAGCCTCGGGGTGACCAGCCTCGGGGTGACGAGCCTTGGGGTGACGAGCCTTGAGGCGGCGCCCGCGGCGTCCGACCTCTACGTGGACACGAACACCCAGGCGTACGCGGCCTGGGCGGCGGCGAGCGGGACCGACAAGGACCTGCTGGCGAAGATCGCCCTGACCCCGCAGTCGTACTGGGTGGGCAACTGGGCGGACGCCGACCACTCCCGCGACGAGGTCGTGGACTACACGGGCCGGGCCGCGGACGCCGGCGCCACCGGTGTGCTGACCGTGTACGCGATCCCGGGCCGCGACTGCGGCAACCACTCCGGCGGCGGGGTGCCCGAGAGCGAGTACGCGCGGTGGGTCGACACGGTGGCGAGCGGCATCGAGGGCAACCCCGTGGTGGTCCTCGAACCGGACGCCCTGGCCCAGCTCGGCGACTGCGACGGCCAGGGCGACCGCGTCGGGTACCTGCGGTACGCGGCGGCCTCGCTGACCGACGCCGGCGCGCGGGTCTACGTCGACGCCGGGCACTCGGGCTGGCTGAGCCCGGCGGAGGCCGCGCGCCGGCTGCAGCTGATCGGCTTCTCGGACGCCGTCGGGTTCGCGCTCAACACGTCGAACTATCAGACCACCGCGGCCACCCAGGCCTATGCGGAGCAGGTGTCGTCCCAGGTGGGCGGCCGGCCCTACGTGATCGACACGTCGCGCAACGGCAACGGGTCCAACGGCGAGTGGTGCAACCCGCGCGGCCGCGCGCTGGGTGAGCAGCCCCGGTTCGTGGACGACGCGACGTCGCTCGACGCGCTGCTGTGGGTCAAGCTCCCCGGCGAGTCGGACGGCGCGTGCAACGGCGGCCCGGCGGCCGGCGCGTGGTGGCAGGAGATCGCGCTGGAGCTGGCGGCCAACGCGAGCTGGTAGCCCAGCAGCTCAGCCAGCCGTCGTCACCAGCAGGTTGACCAGCTGGCTCAGGACGGCGGCGCCGGGTGCGGCGTCGTCGTCCGCCTGCGTGTGGCTCGCCACGGCGGCGGAGCGGGCCGACGACTCGTAGGCGCTGAGCAGCAGGTCGACGGCGGTGCGCTGGTCCACCGTGAACCGCAGGCCGAAGTCCGCGAGGATCCGCGCGATCGCGGCACCGAGCTCGGTGCGCAGCGTCTCCTCCTGCGCGAGGAACGGCCGCCCGACGGCGGGGTCGCGCATGGCCAGCAGCTCGAGCTCGGCACGCATCAGCGCGCCCTGCCGGGCGTCCCCGGCGTCCGGGACCAGCACCGAGAGGATCCTGCCGATGGCGTCGGGGTTCACTGCGCCGCAGTGGACGACGTCCGGCTCCATGTTCTTGGTGACCGACTCCAGCGCGACGAGCTCGCGGCGCATCGCCCGCTCGGAGAGCGCGAGGAACAGCTCCTCCTTGCTGCTGAAGTTCGAGTAGAAGGCGCCGCGGGTGAACCCGGCGGCCTCGCACACGGCCTCGATGGACGCGCCGCGGATGCCGTGCTGGGCGAAGACCGCGAAGGCGGCGTCGAGCAGGCGTTCGCGGGTTCGTTCACGTCGTGGGGTCAGGGCCGTGGCGAACGCGCGCTCGACGGACGACCCTGAGCCGACGTCGCTGGCGGGCTCGGTGGTCACAGCAGCTCCTCGGGGTATCGAGTGGCCAGTCTATCAATACATCCGTGTATCCGATGCACTCGTGTATCGGATACAGTGGTGCATCGAACGTCCCCACATCGGTCCCCGCCTCGTCCAGGAGTGTGCGTGTCCTCCGTTCTCTACTCGCTCGGCCGCTGGGCCGTCCGCGCCCGTCGGCTCGTCGTAGCCGGCTGGGTCGTGGCACTCGTCCTCGTGGGCGGTGCGGCCGGCCTGCTGCAACAGGGCCTCGACAACCAGGTGTCCATCCCCGGCACCGAGTCGCAGGAGGCGCTTGATCGCCTCGCTGCAACCTTTCCGCAGGTCAGTGGCGCATCCGCGCAGGTGATCGTGGTCGCGCCCGACGGCGGGACCATCAACGACGACGCGATGCGCACCGCCATCGAGGACGGCGTCGCGGACCTCGAGGACGTCTCGCAGGTCGAGGTGGTCACCTCGCCGTACGACGACCTGATGCCCGCCTCGGTGTCCGACGACGAGCGCGCCACCCTCCTGACGATCCAGCTCGACGGCGACCAGGGTTCGATCACCGACGAGACCAAGGACGCGCTGGGCGTCGAGACCGACGCGCTCGCGCAGGCCCTGCCCGCCGGCGCCGAGGCGCACCTCGGCGGCCAGCTCTTCTCGTCCAAGTTCCCCGAGATGACGCTCACCGAGGGCATCGGCCTGCTGGTCGCGCTCGTGGTGCTCGTGCTGACCCTCGGCTCGCTCGTGGCCGCGGGTCTCCCGCTGCTCAACGCGCTGCTCGGTGTCGGCGCCTCGATGGGCCTGCTGTTCGCCGCCACGGTGCTCGGCCCGATCAACTCGACCACCCCGATGCTGGCGGTGATGTTGGGCCTGGCGGTCGGTATCGACTACGCCCTGTTCATCGTCTCGCGGCACCGGGAGCAGCTCGGCAAGGGCCTTGACGTGCACGAGTCGATCGCGCGGGCGACCGCCACGGCCGGCTCCGCCGTCGTGTTCGCGGGCCTCACCGTGATGATCGCGCTGGTCGGCCTGGGCGTCGCGGGCATCCCGTTCCTCACCATCATGGGCGTCGCCGCCGCGGTCACCGTGGGTGTCACCGTGCTGGTGTCGCTGACCCTGCTGCCCGCGCTGCTCGGCTTCGCCGGGGAGCGGCTGCGGCCCCGGCCGTCGCGCAAGGAGCGGCGTGCGGCGGCTCGTGCCGAGGCGGCCGTGGCCGCCGCGGCGGCGAACGACGACCCTGAGGCGACCCGCTCCCGCACCGCCGTCGTGGCGCTGCCGGAGCAGAAGCCGAACCGGTTCTTCACCGGCTGGGTGCGTGCGGTGACCAAGATCCCGGCGCTCACGGTGGTGCTGGTGATCGCCGCGATGGGTGCACTGAGCTACCCCGCGCTGGACCTGCGCCTCGCGCTCCCGGACGCGGGCGTCATGGCCAAGGAGGACCCGGCGCGCGTCACGTACGACCTGGTCTCCGAGCACTTCGGCGACGGGTTCAACGGTCCGCTGATCGTGACCGGGTCCATCGTGACCAGCACCGACCCGGTGGCGCTGATGGACCAGATCGGCGACGAGATCGCGGACCTGCCCGGCGTGGCCGACGTACCGCTGTCGACGCCCAACGAGACGGCGGACACCGGCATCATCCAGGTGGTCCCCGAGGGCGGCCCGACGTCCGCCGAGACCGAGGACCTGGTGCGCGAGATCCGCTCGCTGCACGACCACTTCCTCGACGAGTACGGCGTCGACCTGTCGGTCACCGGATTCACCGCGGTCGGCATCGACGTGTCGGACAAGCTCGGCGACGCGCTGCTGCCCTTCGCGCTCGTCGTCGTGGGGCTGTCTCTGATCCTGCTCACGATGGTCTTCCGGTCGATCGCCGTGCCGATCAAGGCGACGATCGGCTACCTGTTCTCGGTGGGCGCGGCGTTCGGCGTGGTCTCGCTCGTTTTCGAGCACGGCGTGCTCGCCGAGGCGCTCAACGTGACGCGCACCGGGCCGGTCATCAGCTTCATGCCGATCGTGCTCATGGGCATCCTGTTCGGCCTCGCCATGGACTACGAGGTGTTCCTCGTGTCCCGCATGCGCGAGGACTACGTGCACGGCGGCAGCGCCAAGCACGCCATCACCACCGGTTTCCAGGGCTCCGCCAAGGTGGTCACGGCCGCGGCGATCATCATGATCGCGGTCTTCGTGGCGTTCGTGCCGCACGGCGACATGAACCTCAAGCCGATCGCGCTGGGCCTCGCCGTGGGTGTGGCCGTGGACGCGTTCGTGGTGCGCATGGTCTTCGTCCCCGCGGTGCTCGCGCTGCTGGGCGAGAAGGCCTGGTACATGCCGAAGTGGCTCGACAAGGTGCTGCCCTCGTTCGACGTCGAGGGCGAGGGGCTGACCCGCGAGCTGTCGCTGGCGGACTGGCCCGAGCCGGGGGCGACCGACGCGGTCGCGGCCGGGGACCTGGAGGTGCACGGCCCGTCCGGCACCATCGTCGGCCCGGTGAGCGTCCGGGTGCCCGAGGGCGGCACGCTGCTCGTCCACGGTGACGCGACGGCCCCGGTCAGCGCCTTCCTGCTGGCCGTGGCCGGGCGGATCAAGGTGACGGGCGGGATGGCGAAGACCGTGGGTCTGGTGCTGCCCGAGCGTGCCTCGTCCGTGCGGCACCGCGTCGCGGTGGTCGACGCGGCCGCCGAGGGCGGGTCTCCCGCCGCAGCGGTCCGGCGAGCCCTGGGCGACAGACCGAAGGTGCTCGTCGTGGACGCCACCGAGACGGTGGGCGACCTGGCGGCACGTGCCGGGCTGGCACAGGCGGTCGCCGCCGCCCAGCGTGCGGGCGTCGCGGTGCTGCTCGGCTCGACCGGCTTCGCCGCGACCGACCTGGCACCGGCCGGCGCTCAGACGCTGGACGTGACCCCGGGCGACCGAGCGACGGCCGGCGCCCACCTTGACCAGAACACCGACGTGACCGAGCAGGAGGTGCGGGCATGAGTACCGCAACGAGGTGGCTCCGGCCCGAGCCCTTCCGCAACCCGTGGCGCGCCGTAGCAGTGGCGCTCCTTCCCCTGATGATCCTGGGCCTGCTCATCTCGGCCCTGTGGAACCCGCAGGATCGGCTCGACACCGTCAAGGCCGCGATCGTGAACCTCGACGAGCCGGTGGAGATCGACGGCCAGACCGTGCCGCTCGGCCGTCAGCTCGCCGCCGGCCTGGTGAGCGGCGGCGAGACCGCCGACGCCGAGGCAGGCGAGGCCGCGGCGATCCCGGCGTCGGACGCCAGCTACGACTGGGAGATATCCGACGCGGCGACGGCGGCCGACGGCTTGGCCGACGGGACCTACGCGGCGGTCATCACCATCCCCGAGGGCTTCTCCGCGGCGGCGACGTCGTTCAGCAGTGACGACCCGGAGGATGCGGAGCAGGCGACCATCGACGTCGCTACCGCCCCCGACGGCCGGGTGCTCGACGACGCCCTCGCGCAGGTGGTGGCCCAGACCGCCACCGGCGTGCTCGGCAGCACCCTGACCGAGACGTACGTGGACAACGTGCTCGTCGGTTTCTCCACGCTCTCGGAGGAGCTGGGCAAGGCAGCCGACGGCGCCGGCCAGCTCGCTGACGGCGCGACCGAGGCGGGCAAGGGCGCGCAGCAACTCGCGGACGGCGCGCGACAGACCTCTGACGGGGTCTCCGGGCTCGGTGACGGGGTGTCCGGCCTGGCCGGCGGTGCCGGCACGTGGGCCTCGGGCGCCGGGCAGTGGGCTGCGGGCGCGGACCAGGCGGCAGCGGGCGTGGCCGGCCTAGCCTCGGGGGCATCCGGTCTGGCGGACGGGGCGGACCAGATCGCCGCCGGTGTGGGTCAGAGCTCTGCCGGGGCCGCTGGTCTGGCTGACGGTGCGGCGCAGCTCGCCGAGGGGGCCTCCGACCTGTCCGACGGTGCTGCCGGTCTTGCCGATGGGACGGGGCAGCTCTCAGCGGGTGCGAAGAAGGCCGCCGACGGTGCGCAGACGCTCGCCGGGAGCGCGGCAGCCGCGTCGGAGGGGGCCGTCGCCCTGTTCACGGAGACCGCGAAGGTCTGCGCCAACCCTGCGCTGGCGCTCCAGGTCCCGGAGCTGTGCGCCGCGATGGCCGAGCACAGCAACCTCCCGGTTGATGCCGGCACGGTCGAGTACGGCCTCAACGCGATGTCCGACAAGAACAGCGAGGAGAGCCTCTACGGTCTCGCTGCGGGGGCCTCGAAGCTCTCCGCGGGCGCGGACGAGGTCGCCGCTGGTGCTGACGGGCTCGCGGTCGGTGTCAACAAGGTCTCCACGGGCAACAAGCAGCTGGCCGGTGGACTCAGCGGGCTCGAGGACGGCGCGACTCAGCTCGCGGGCGGCCTTGGTGAGCTGGCGACTGGGGCCGACCAGGCGGCAGGCGGCGTGAGCGGGCTGTCCGCCGGCGCCCGTGAGCTCTCTGGTGGTGCAGGTGGAATCGCGTCGGGTGCCACGCAGCTCGCTGACGGTGCCGGTCAGCTGGAGACGGGTACCGACCAGCTCGCGACCGGCGTCGACGGCCTGGCCGACGGCGTCGGCGAGCTGGCGGGTGGCGCGACGGACCTCTCGGACGGCCTGGGTCAGGCGACCGAGGAGATCCCGTCGTACACGGAGCAGGAGCGCAAGTCCCTGGCCTCCGTCGTGGCCGACCCGGTCGCGACCGACGGCGAGGTCACCGACCTCAACACCGGCGCGACCGGCCCGATGTTCGCGGTGCTGGCGCTCTGGCTCGGCGCGCTCGCGCTGATGATCGTGTTCCCGCCGGTGCCGCTGCGCGCTCGCGGCTCCACGCGCGGCGCGTTCCGGCTCACGCTCGGCACGTTCGTCGTCCCCGCCGCGATCAGCCTGTTCACGGGCCTCGCGACGGGTGCGATCCTGGCCGGCATCGAGGGTCTCGACGTCGGCGGCTGGCTCGCGGCGATGGGCTTCGGCGCGCTCGTGTCGGTCGCGTTCGTCGCGGTCAACCAGGCGCTCGCCGCGGCGCTCGGGCACATCGGCCGGGGCGTGAGCCTCCTGATCGCGGTGCTCGTCATCGCGACGGGAGTCGTGTCGACCGTGCCGGGCCTGCTGGACGGGCTGGCCGGGTTCCTTCCGGTCGGTCCGGCCCAGGTAGGCCTCGTGCGGCTCATCGAGCCCGGCACGGGCGGCATCGGCATGGCGATCGCCGCGATGGTCCTCTGGGCCGCCGCGGGTCTGGTCGTCACGACGCTCATGGTCGCGCGTGAGCGCACCGTCCGGGTCGCGGAGCTCCTCCGCACCGCCTGACCCACCTCCGCTGAGTGCGGGATATTTGCGCCTTCCAGCAGGCTGGAGGGCGCAAATATCCCGCACTCAGCTGTTTTCTACCCGGCGCAGGCGGCCCGTTGTGTCCGGCCACGGCACGTGCACCGGCTCCAGCGGGACCAGGGCCTTCGCCAGGAAGGCGTCGCGGAGCACGACGCCGGCGGGGGACAGCTCGCTGATCGCGAGCTCCCGGCCCGCGCCGTCGAGCAGCCAGTGCTCCGCGAGCTCGCGGAGGCCACGATCGAGCACCAGCTCCTCGGCCGCGTGGTAGTCGCACACGTCGCCGACGGCGTGGCCGAGGCGGTTTCGCGGGATCACCTCGGCGTAGTCCTCGGTCACCGGTTCGAGGTAACCGACGGTCTCGCCGTCCTCCCGCGTGACCGCGAGCCACGTGTCGACAGGGGCTGTCTCCGGCATCGTCATGGCTCGACCCTAGGGTCGCCCACGGCGCCCGCGCCCGCTGTTTTCGGGCACGGGCACGGGCACGGGCACGGGCACGGGCATGGGCGCCGGCCCGCCGGCGCGCCGCACGCGCAGCCCAGGTCGGACTTCCGGATCAGGCCGTGCACACCCACCGTCCGGTCGACGACCTGCGAGACGGCGAAGTCGGCCGCCGCCGAGAGGTAGGCGTAGGCGACCGCCCGGTCCAGGCCGTGGTCGTGCTCCAGGAAGTCCAGCGCGTTGACGACGGCCCGGCGCATCGCGACGTCGAGATCGCTGAGCTGGCCGCCCACCACGCCGTCCGGGTCGGACAGGCCGATCGGGATCCACGCGTCCGCGGTCTCGGCGAAGGGGTACGAGTACGCCACCGACGGCGCGTCCCCGGAGCCGGGCTTGCAGACCGTGAGCCGGAACGTCCCGCGCAGCGAGCCCTCCATGGCGGTGAGCGCCACCTCGCCGTCGCCCATCGCCATGTGCGGGTCGCCGACGTAGAAGAGCGCGCCCTCGGCGCTGACCGGCAGGTAGAACGTGGAGCCGGCGCCGAGGTGACTGATGTCGATGTTGCCGCCGCCCAGCGTCGGCGGGATCGAGTTGGCCTCGGGCGCGGTCAGGCTCGTCGTCTCGGCGTAGGCGACGCCCATCATCCCGAAGAAGGTCCGGAGCGGGAACCGCACCCGTCCCCGGCCGGAGCCCATGGTCGCGTGGTCGCCGTGCACCTCGGCGAACACGGACACGTTGCCGTACTCGGTCGGGACGCCGGAGCCGCGGCCGTCGGTCGCGACGGGTGGCATCACCTCGTCGAGCGTGATCCCGGCGGGCGCGCCCGCGGCCGTCGCAGCGAGCGAGCCCTTGCCGTGTCGCGACGAGACCACGCCGTACGGCACGCGGGGCGTGGCCTCCAGCGTCTCGATCTTCAGCACGTCGCCCGGTTCGGCACCCTCCACGAACACGGGCCCGGTCACGACGTGCGGTCCGTCGACGTCGAAGTTCCGCGCCGTCCGGGAGTACCCGGCGGCGATCGCGGCGGCGTCCTCGAGCACCTCGCGGCGTCGCACGCCGTGCTCGGCGAAGTAGGTGACCGGGTCCCGGCCCTGGTCCTCGAGGATGCCCTCGTGGGACACGGAGTCGATGGTGATGGTCCGTCCCGAGCGGACGCGCGCCACGGCGTCGGCGTGCACCGACGGGACGTAGCCCCACAGGACGTCGTCGGTGTCGGAGCCCAGGTAGACGTCGCCGCGGATACGCCCCCGGCCGGGCTGGAGGATCCCGGAGAACTTCCCGGAGCCCCGCCCACCAGCACCCCGCGCGGCGGACGCACCCGCCGCAGCCGACGCGGTCGCGGCCGACGCCGGCACCGCCGATCCCGCGGCCAGCGCCGATCCCGCCCCCACGCCGAGCGCGGCCTGCAGGAACCGGCGCCTGCCCAGGGCCACGACCAGGGTCTGCGCCGCCGTTCGTCCGTCGTGCTGTCCGCCTTGCTGTCCGCGAGGTGTCACGGGTCCACGCTCCTTCGGTCGGGCGCGCGGTCGGGCACCGCGCGCCCCTGACGCTAGGAAGCGGAGATTTCGCCCGGATGTGCGGATCGTTACGACAGCAACCATGCACCTGCTGCCAGGCGGCCCTCACTGCTGGCAGCAGGTGCATGGTCGACGCCAGCTCGAGGCCACGCCCGCCCGTGGGCGACGGCCGTCAGTCGAAGTAGCGCACCACGTCCACCGGGCCGCCTTGCGCGGCGAACTCCTCGTGGACGGCGGCCCGCAGCCCCGCGTCGCACAGGTAGTCCAGGGCCGTCGCCGCCAGTCCGGCGGCGCTGTCGACGGCGGCCGAGACCGCCGCCGGGGTCGCCGCCGCGGCCGCGAACTCCGCCGTGTGCAGCGCGACGTCCGGCGCGGAGACCTGCACCAAAGGGTGGATGCCGGGGATCCGGAACGAGACGTTGCCGAAGTCGGTCGACGCCGCGAGCGTCTCCGAGAGCACGCCCGCGGGCAGCGGGTCGCGTCCGCGCCGGCGCTGCGCCGAGACCCACCGCTCGGTCAGCGTGTCGTTGGTGCGCACGGGGAGGCTCGGGTGCGCGCCGTCGTCCCAGGTGATCTCCACCTCGGTGCCGGTCATCAGGGCCGCACCACGGGCGATGTCGTCGAGGCGGCGCGAGAGGTCGCGCAGGGTGTCGGGGTACTTGGAGCGCGCGTACAGGTGCACCACCGCGCGCTCGGTGATGATGCTGGGCCGTGTGCCGCCCTCGGCGATCGTCGCGTGCACGCGGTCCACGGGCGGCATCTGCTGCCGCAGCAGGCCGATGCCCTGGTAGGCGAGGGTCGCGGCGTCCAGCGCGTTCCGGCCCATGTACGGCTGGGCCGAGGCGTGCGCCGGCCGACCCGTGAAGGTCCAGGTCAGCAGACGGCGGCCGAGCCAGACCTGGTCGGCGACGTCGAGCCCGTACGGGTGCACCATGATGGCGGCGTCGATGCCCTCCAACGCCCCGTTGCGGGCCAGGACCTCCTTGCCGGAGTGCCCCTCCTCCGCGGGCGTCCCGAGCAGGACGACGCGGCCCGCCGGGACCGCGCTGGACGCAGAGCCGGCAGCGCCGCCGAACGAGTCACCCGACGTCAGCACCTCGTGCAGCGCGAGGAACGCACCGACGCCGGACGCCGCGATGACGTTGTGGCCGCAGGCGTGCCCGATTCCGGGCAGCGCGTCGTACTCGGCGCAGATGGCGATGGTCGGACCGGCGGGGTCGCCGAACTCGGCCCGGAACGCCGTCGGGACGCCGTGGGCACCCAGCTCCGCCTCGACGCCGTGCCGGGCGAGCACCTCCACCAGCGTCGCGGCGCTCCGGTGCTCCTCGAAGGCCGGCTCGGGGTGCTCGTGCAGCCGCCGGACGATCTCCGCGAGCTCGGGTTCGAGCCGGTCCGCCGCCTGCTCGACGGCGGCGACCAGCTCGGCGGGCGCGCCGACGTCGGGCCGGGCCGTGCCCGTGCCGGCTGCCCCACCGGGCCCACCAGAGGCCGCGCCGGCCAGGGCGGCCCGCCGCCCCGCGGTCTCGGCGACCAGGTGGTCGAGGTACGCGGTGCTGGGCGGAGTGGGGCGGTTCATGCGGTCCATCGTATGGAGAGCGTTACACGACCGAATAATCACCCTTTACGTGACGGCCCCAGGCCGCCTGGTCACCCGATCGGGCCGGGGAACGGGATCTTCCTGGACTGATCCACCCCGTCCACCTCGCCGAAACGGAACGCCCGGCCCGGTTGCGCGGGAGGCAGGAC
>NZ_JBHWZO010000068.1:23761-25914 GCF_042728455.1 Promicromonospora sp. NPDC060204 | reverse complement strand
CGGATGAGGCCAAACCGTATGCGTGTCAAGCTGTCAGGCGTTGCGTGTGCGGGGTTGTGGGACCTTCTGACCAGATCTGACAGTCTGGTAGCCAGTAAGAAAGTCGTGTCATAGTCGAACCGGGTTGAATACCGGACCGTAGTGGGTGGGAGTCCCGTAGACGAAATGGTGCGGCCTGGTGGAGGGGATCCCAAGTAGCACGGGGCCCGTGAAATCTCGTGTGAATCTGGCAAGACCACTTGCTAAGCCTAAATACTACCTAGTGACCGATAGCGGACAAGTACCGTGAGGGAAAGGTGAAAAGTACCCCGGGAGGGGAGTGAAATAGTACCTGAAACCGTGTGCCTACAATCCGTCGGAGCCTCCTTGGTAGGGGTGACTGCGTGCCTTTTGAAGAATGAGCCTGCGAGTTAGTGTCGGTGGCGAGGTTAACCCGTGTGGGGAAGCCGTAGCGAAAGCGAGTCCGAATAGGGCGTCCATAGTCGCCGGGTCTAGACCCGAAGCGGAGTGATCTAGCCATGGGCAGGTTGAAGCGGCGGTAAGACGTCGTGGAGGACCGAACCCACCAGGGTTGAAAACCTGGGGGATGACCTGTGGTTAGGGGTGAAAGGCCAATCAAACTTCGTGATAGCTGGTTCTCCCCGAAATGCATTTAGGTGCAGCGTCGCGTGTTTCTTGCCGGAGGTAGAGCTACTGGATGGCTAATGGGCCTCACCAGGTTACTGACGTCAGCCAAACTCCGAATGCCGGTAAGTGCAAGCGCGGCAGTGAGACTGCGGGGGATAAGCTCCGTGGTCGAGAGGGAAACAGCCCAGATCACCGGCTAAGGCCCCTAAGCGTGTGCTCAGTGGGAAAGGATGTGGAGTTGCACAGACAACCAGGAGGTTGGCTTAGAAGCAGCCACCCTTGAAAGAGTGCGTAATAGCTCACTGGTCAAGTGATTCCGCGCCGACAATGTAGCGGGGCTCAAGCACACCGCCGAAGCCGTGGCACTCACATTGCGTTTGATCGCAAGCCCAGCACCAGACTTGTTCTGTGTGTTCAGGTGTGTGGGTGGGTAGGGGAGCGTCGTGTGGGCAGTGAAGTCGCAGGGTGACCTAGCGGTGGAGCCTACACGAGTGAGAATGCAGGCATGAGTAGCGAATGACGGGTGTGAATCCCGTCCGCCGAATGACCAAGGGTTCCAGGGCCAGGTTCATCCGCCCTGGGTAAGTCGGGACCTAAGGCGAGGCCGACAGGCGTAGTCGATGGACAAGGAGTTGATATTCTCCTACCGGCGAAGTACCGCCCATACCGAGCCCGGTGATACTAACCACCCCAAGCCACCGCCGAGACCTTCGGGTCTCACTGGTGGGGAGGCGTGGGACCTGATCCGGTAGTAGGTAAGCGTGTTAACAGGGGTGACGCAGGAAGGTAGCCAGGCGTGGCGATGGTTGTCCACGTCCAAGGTTGTAGCCCGACACCTAGGCAAATCCGGGTGTCATATAAGGGTGAGAGCTGATAGTGACCGTGTATGCGGGAATCTGGTGATCCTATGCTGCCTAGAAAAGCCTCGACGCGAGGGACTAGCCGCCCGTACCCTAAACCGACTCAGGTGGTCAGGTAGAGAATACTAAGGCGATCGAGTGAATCGTGGTTAAGGAACTCGGCAAAATGCCCCCGTAACTTCGGGAGAAGGGGGGCCTGAACCGTTAACCCACTTGCTGGGGGACGCGGGGAGGGCCGCAGAGACCAGGGAGAAGCGACTGTTTACTAAAAACACAGGTCCGTGCGAAGTCGCAAGACGATGTATACGGACTGACGCCTGCCCGGTGCTGGAAGGTTAAGAGGACGGGTTAGCTTCGGCGAAGCCCAGAATTTAAGCCCCAGTAAACGGCGGTGGTAACTATAACCATCCTAAGGTAGCGAAATTCCTTGTCGGGTAAGTTCCGACCTGCACGAATGGCGTAACGACTTCTCCGCTGTCTCAACCGCGAACTCGGCGAAATTGCACTACGAGTAAAGATGCTCGTTACGCGCAGCAGGACGGAAAGACCCCGGGACCTTTACTATAGCTTGGTATTGGTGTTCGGTGCGGTTTGTGTAGGATAGGTGGGAGACTGTGAAGCTCGGGCGCCAGCTCGGGTGGAGTCATTGTTGAAATACCACTCTGA
>NZ_JBHWZO010000068.1:0-23663 GCF_042728455.1 Promicromonospora sp. NPDC060204 | reverse complement strand
TGGTATTGGTGTTCGGTTCGGCTTGTGTAGGATAGGTGGGAGACTGTGAAGCACGCACGCCAGTGGGTGGAGTCGTCGTTGAAATACCACTCTGGTCGTGCTGGATGTCTAACCTGGGTCCGTGATCCGGATCAGGGACAGTGTCTGATGGGTAGTTTAACTGGGGCGGTTGCCTCCTAAAGGGTAACGGAGGCGCCCAAAGGTTCCCTCAGCCTGGTTGGTAATCAGGTGTTGAGTGTAAGTGCACAAGGGAGCTTGACTGTGAGACCGACGGGTCGAGCAGGGACGAAAGTCGGGACTAGTGATCCGGCGGTGGCTTGTGGAAGCGCCGTCGCTCAACGGATAAAAGGTACCCCGGGGATAACAGGCTGATCTTGCCCAAGAGTCCATATCGACGGCATGGTTTGGCACCTCGATGTCGGCTCGTCGCATCCTGGGGCTGGAGTAGGTCCCAAGGGTTGGGCTGTTCGCCCATTAAAGCGGTACGCGAGCTGGGTTTAGAACGTCGTGAGACAGTTCGGTCCCTATCCGCTGCGCGCGTAGGAAACTTGAGAAGGGCTGTCCCTAGTACGAGAGGACCGGGACGGACGAACCTCTGGTGTGCCAGTTGTTCCGCCAGGAGCATGGCTGGTTGGCTACGTTCGGAAGGGATAACCGCTGAAAGCATCTAAGCGGGAAGCCTGCTTCGAGATGAGGTTTCCATACACCTTGTGTGTGAGAGGCACCCAGCAGACCACTGGGTTGATAGGCCGGATGTGGAAGCAGGGACTGAAGACCTGTGGAGCTGACCGGTACTAACCTGCCGATAACTTCACAACCACACTCACGGTTTTAAAAACGAGTTTGATGATTGCTACGCGTCCACTATGCGGTTCCCGAGTCACGGGCACCAACCCCTTCCAACACCACTGGCTTTGTTGCCGGCGGGGTGTTGGGTGTGTGGGGTTGCCTGGTTCTCGAAAGTGTTACGGTGGTCATAGCGTGGGGGAAACGCCCGGTCCCATTCCGAACCCGGAAGCTTAGCCCCACAGCGCCGATGGTACTGCCCTGGTGACGGGGTGGGAGAGTAGGACGCCGCCGGACAACCATTCCCAGCAAAGGGGGTGGGGTGCCCGACCAGAGATGGTCGGAGACACCCCACCCCCTTTCTGCATTTCCAGGCAGCACACGCCCGCCGAGGCCGGCAGTCCGGCACTCAGGCAAGTTGCCGGCCGTACAGCGGCCGCGGCTATCGTGGCGGTGTGAACGCAGACACCACCCGCACTGCCGCGGGCTCCACCAGCACCCAGCCCGCAAGCAGCGCCGACGCGGCGTGGCGCCGCGACCACTTCGTCTCGCTGCTGCGTTTCGCCGAGGCCTCGATCCGCTCGGACGGCGCCGCGTGCTGGCTCGACGACGAGGGCCGCCCGGACGCCTCCCACCCCGTCGAGACGTGGATCACCGCGCGCATGGCGCACAGCTTCGCCGTCGGGCACCTGCTCGGCGTGAGCGGAGCGGAGGAGTACGCGACGCGTGCTCTCACCGGGCTGCGTGAGGTGCTGGCCGACGCCGAGTTCGGCGGGTGGCTGGCCGCCCGTGGTGAGGGTGAGGAGCTGGTCGGCAAGAAGGAGGCCTACGCGCACGCGTTCGTGGTGCTCGCGGCGTCGACCGGCAAGGTGGCCGGCATCGCCGGCGCGTCCGAGCTGCTCACCGAGGCCCTCGCCGTGCTCGACGCGCGGTTCTGGGAGCCCGAGCGGAACCTGCACCTGGACGAGCGGTCACGCGACTGGACGTCGACGTCGGAGTACCGGGGCGTGAACGCGAACATGCACTCGGTCGAGGCACTGCTCGCGGCGCACGCCGCGACCGGGGACGCGCTCTGGCTCGAGCGCGCGTCGGCGATCGGCGACCAGGTCATCGCCTGGGCCGAGGGCAACGACTGGCGGATCCCCGAGCACTTCGACGCGGACTGGAACCTGCTCCTCGAGTACAACGCGGACCGGCCGCGCGACCAGTTCAAGCCGTACGGCGCCACGCCAGGGCACGGGCTCGAGTGGGCCCGCCTGCTGCTGCAGATCGACGCCGAGGCAGGCACACCCGGACAGCGGACCGCGGCCGCAGCCGCGCTCTTCGACCGTGCGGTGACGGACGGCTGGGACGGCGAGGGCGGGGGCGGCTTCGTCTACACGACGGACTGGGCCGGCACGCCCGTCGAGCCCCGGCGCTTCCACTGGGTCGCGGCCGAGGGTGCCGCCACGGCGAACGTGCTGGCGCGCGTCACCGGGGACGCGCGGTACGCCGAGCTGGAGCGCGAGTGGTGGGCCTGGATCCGCGAGCACCTGGTCGACGCCGAGCACGGGTCGTGGCACCACGAGCTCGACACCGAGAACCGCCCGTCCGGGCTCACCTGGGTGGGCAAGCCCGACGTCTACCACGCCGCCCAGGCGGTGATCCTGCCGGAGCTCCCGCTGACGGGATCGTTCGCGGCGTCGGCCCAGAAGGCGGGCCAGATCCTGGCCTGACGACGGCGCGCGGGCCGGGCGCGTCCGGGGCGTCGTGCGTGTCGGCGCGGCGGGCGGGAGACAATGGGGTCATGAGGATCTCCGCACGAGCCGACTACGCCGTCCGTGCCGCCGCCGAGCTGGCGGCCGCCGACCACGACGGGCCCGTCCGCGCCGAGGCCCTGGCCCGGGCGCAGGACATCCCGCACCGCTTCCTGGAGGGGATCCTGAGCGACCTGCGTCGCGACGGGCTCGTCACCAGCCACCGCGGGGCCGGCGGTGGGTACCGCCTCGCCCGGTCCGCCGACTCGATCACCATCGCCGACGTCGTGCGTGCCGTGGACGGACCGCTCGTCTTCGTCCGCGGCAACCGGCCGTCCGACCTGGAGTTCCAGGGGGCGGCCGCGCCGCTGCTGCACGTGTGGGTGGCGCTGCGGGCCAACGTGCGCGCGGTGCTGGAAGCCGTGTCGCTCGCCGACCTGGTGAGCGGCGCGCTGCCGGACGAGGTACGCGCGCTGACCGAGGGCGACTCTGCCTGGTCGAACTCCTGAGAGCCCGAGGAGTACCGGGCGCTCCGGCGTCCGCACCTATCCCGACCTCTGGGATGCTTGTTGTTTCCGACCGGATGAGATGACTACTCTGGCGCGGGCCGTTCCTGGCGCGCCTGTGCACACTTCTCCCGGACCTGGAAGACCACACCCATGAGAACCCTGATCCTGCTGGCGCTCGTCGGTCTCGGCGCGCAGCTGGTGGACGGCAGTCTGGGCATGGCCTATGGCGTCACCTCCACCACGTTGCTGCTGGCCATCGGCACCAACCCCGCCGCGGCGTCGGCAACCGTGCACCTCGCCGAGATCGGCACCACGCTCGCATCGGGTGCCGCGCACTGGCGCTTCGGCAACGTGGACTGGAAGGTCGTGGCACGCATCGGCATTCCTGGTGCGATCGGCGCGTTCGCGGGCGCCACGTTCCTGTCCTCGCTCTCGACCGAGGTCGCCGCGCCGGTCATGTCGGTGATCCTGCTGGTGCTCGGCCTCTACGTGCTGCTCCGCTTCACGGTGCAGGGGCTGCCGACCCGCTCGGACAAGCCGCTGCGCCGTCGCTTCCTCACCCCGCTCGGCCTGGTGGCCGGGTTCATGGACGCCACCGGCGGTGGCGGCTGGGGTCCCGTGGGCACACCCGCGATCCTGGCGAGCGGCCGGATGGAGCCGCGCAAGGTGATCGGATCGATCGACACCAGCGAGTTCTTCGTGGCGATCGCGGCCAGTCTCGGCTTCTTCGTCGGCCTCAGCGGCGAGGGCATCGACTTCGCCTGGGTGCTCGCCCTGCTCATCGGTGGCCTGATCGCGGCGCCGATCGCGGCCTGGCTGGTGCGCCTGGTGCCGCCGCGCATCCTGGGCTCGCTCGTGGGTGGTGTCATCGTGCTCACCAACTCGCGCACCCTGCTCAACAGCGACTGGATCTCCGCGCCTGACGGCACGAAGAGCGCCGTGTACGTGGTGATCTGGCTCGGCTGGGCCGCCGCCGTGATCTGGTCCGTGCGCGCCTACCGTCAGGACAAGGCCGCCGAGGCCGTCGTCGCGTCCGAGGAGCCGGAGGCCGATAGCGTGTCGGCATGACGTCCGACCGGGTAGCGGTGATCACCGTCTCCGACCGTTGTGCACGCGGTGAGGCCGAGGACCGGTCCGGCCCGACGGCGGTGTCGCTGCTGGAGCAGGCCGGCCTCACCGACGTGCGCACCCGTGTGGTGCCCGACGGTGTCGAGTCGGTCCGAGATGTGCTGCAGTCCGTGATCGACGACGGCGCCCGGCTGGTGATCACCACCGGCGGCACGGGGATCACCCCGCGCGACCTCACGCCGGAGGGCACGCGCGCGGTGCTGGACTACGAGATCCCGGGGATCAGCGAGTCGGTGCGCCAGCAGGGCATCGCGGCCGGCGTAGCCACGGCCGCTCTCTCCCGGGGCCTGGCGGGCGTGGCGCGGGCCGCGGACGGTACACGCGCTCTCGTCGTCAACCTGCCTGGGTCGTCCGGCGGCGTGCGCGACGGCCTCCATGTGGTGCTCACCCTCTGGCCGCACGTCCGTTCCCAGCTGACTGGCGGCGACCACTGACCAAGGGGGTCAGCCGCCCGCGAAGGGCGGGAGGACGTCTACCGTGACGCCGTCCGGGATCTGCGCCTCGGCCGAGGTCGTCCGGGCGCCCGCCACCAGCAGCACGCACTTCGGCAGCACGGCGTCCAGGCCCGGGTGCGCGATCGTGAGCGCACCGCGGAGGGCGGCTACCGACGTCGGGCCGCCGAGCTGTTCGGTGGCGAGCCCGGCTGCCTCCCGGGCGCCGGCGAAGTAGCGGACGGTGATCACCCCGCCAGATTAGCCGTCCCGCAGAGCGCCGGACTGCCGTCTCAAAAGCGCCTACGAGGCCCGTTTCACCCGCGATCGTCCAACCTATGGATATCTCCGATCGGTCTGATTGACATACTCTGGCAAAACGCCGTAGCGTCCCGCCCCAGTTGGCCCATACCCGACCAGGGCGATGGGAATACTTGGAATTGGCTGTTCCCCCTCGACGGAAGGAAGGTGCGCACGTGCGACCTTCAATCAGAGCCGCCGCTGCGGCCTCGGTCGTCTCGCTGCTGGCGCTGGCCGGGTGCTCGTCCTCGGCGGGGAGCACCGATGCGGAGTCGATCAGCATCGTCGGTTTCGCAGTGCCCGAGACCGCGAACAAGGCAATCGCCGAGGAGTTCGCGAAGACGCCCGAGGGCGAGGGCGTCACGTTCACGACGTCGTACGGCGCGTCCGGAGACCAGAGCCGCGCGGTCGCGGACGGTCTGCCCGCCGACTATGTGCACCTCTCGGTGGCATCGGACGTCGACCGCCTGGTCGACGCCGGCCTGGTGGACGAGACCTGGGACGACGGCCCCGACAAGGGCATCGTGTCCACCTCGATCGTGGTGCTCGGGGTTCGTGACGGAAACCCGAAGGACATCCAGGACTGGGACGACCTCATCAAGCCCGGCGTTGAGATCGTGACCCCCAACCCGGCGTCGTCGGGCTCGGCACGCTGGAACGCGCTCGCCGCCTGGGGCCACGTCACGCAGAACGGTGGCAGCGAGGAGGAGGCGACCGAGTACCTCGACAAGCTGTTCGCCAACGTGGTCACGCTGACCAACAGCGGCCGCGATGCCACGACCGCGTTCCTGGGTGGTACCGGCGACGTGCTCCTCGCCTACGAGAACGAGGCGATCCTGGCCTCGCAGAGCGGGCAGGGCTTCGAGTACGTGATCCCGGAGACCACGCTCCTCATCGAGAACCCGGGGGCCATCCTCAACGACGCCTCGGCACCGAGCCAGGCATGGATCGACTTCGTGCGCGGGCCGGAGGGGCAGAAGCAGTTCGCCCTGACGGGCTTCCGACCGGTGAACCCGGACGCTCCGGGTGAGGTGGACTTCGACGCGCTCGGCATCGAGCCGGGCGACATCAAGGGCGCGCCGGACCCCGCAGACCCGTTCCCCGCCGTCCACCACCTGCTCACGCTGGAGAACGACTTCGGCGGACCCGGCTGGGACGGTGTCAAGGACAAGCTGTTCGGGGACGGCAAGGACGGGGCCCCGCTGGGCATCGTCACCGAGTCGATCGAGAAGTCCGGGAAGGCTTCGGAGTAGCGCATGAGCGTCGCGAGTCAGCGCCCGGTGGCCCAGAGCCACCGGGCGCTGCCCAACAACCTCACCCGGCTCTCCGGTATCGGGCTCGGCGTGACCATGCTGTGGTTCAGCCTGCTGGTGCTGATCCCCCTGTCGGCGGTGCTGGTGGCCGCGACGTCCGGGGGCTGGGACGAGTTCTGGCGACAGCTCACGAACGAGCAGACCGCTGCCGCGATCCGGCTCACGGTGACGGCATCGACCGTCGTGACCCTGGTGAACGTGGTGATCGGCACCGTGATCGCCTGGGTGCTGGTGCGTGACCGGTTCTGGGGCAAAGGCCTCCTGGAACTGGTGATCGACGTGCCGTTCGCGCTGCCGACCATCGTGGCGGGCCTCGTGCTGCTGTCGCTGTACGGCACGGAGAGCCCGCTGGGGCTGCACCTGGCCAACACCGAGTGGTCGGTGTACCTCGCCTTCGCCTTCGTTACGCTGCCCTTCGTGGTGCGGATGGTGCAGCCCGTGCTCGAGGAGATCGACGCGGAGACGGAGGAGGCGGCCGCGTCGCTCGGGGCGAGCCGGGCCGTCGTCTTTCGCCGGGTGATCCTGCCCAGCCTGGCCCCCGCGATCGCGTCGGGCGCGGCACTCTCCTTCGCCCGGGCCATGGGCGAGTACGGGTCCCTGGTGCTGCTCAGCGGGAACCTGCCCTTCGAGTCGGAGGTGACGTCGGTGCGCATCCTGAGTGCCATCGAGAACGACAACGCGGCCGGCGCGGCGGCGATCGCGTCGGTGCTGCTCCTGATCTCGCTGGCCGTCATCGTGGTGCTGGACGTCGTGCAACGGAGGGTGGCCCGCCGTGGCTGAGCGCCGCAGGGACCGCCCGGGCCCGGTCACCTACCTGCTGCGGATCGTGGTCATCGCCTATCTCTCCCTGCTGGTCGTCTGGCCGGTGGCACTGGTGGTCACCAACACGTTCGCCAACGGCATGGACGCGCTGAACCGGGTGTTCGCCGACCCGGGTACCGTGGCCGCGCTCCAGCTCACCGTGGTGGCCGCCCTCGCCGCGACGGTGCTGAACACCCTGTTCGGGGTGAGCGTCTCGCTGCTGCTGGTGCGGGCCGAGTTTCCCGGCAAGCGCGCACTGAGTGCGCTGCTGGACCTGCCGCTGTCCGTGTCGCCGGTCGTGGTGGGACTGGCGCTGGTGCTCGTGTACGGCGGGCGGAACGGGTGGTTCGGTCCGGCGCTGGAGAGCTGGGGGCTGACGGTGGTCTTCGCGCTGCCGGGGATCGTGCTGGCCACGGCCTTCGTGTCGTTGCCGCTGGTCGTGCGCGAGGTCGTCCCGGTGCTCCGGGAGATCGGGACCGAGCAGGAGGAAGCCGCTGCCAGCCTGGGCGCGAGCACCTGGCAGACGTTCTGGCGGATCACCCTGCCCAGCATCAAGTGGGCCCTGATCTATGGCGTGGTCCTCACGCTGGCCCGGTCCCTGGGCGAGTTCGGCGCGGTCAAGGTGGTGTCCGGCAACGTGCTGGGCCAGACCCGGACGGCGACGCTGGCGGTCGAGGAGCGGTACCTGAACTTCGACCAGGAGGCGGCCTACGCCATCGCGTTCCTCCTGGCGAGCGTCTCGGTCCTGGCCATCGTCATCGTCTTCGTGCTGCGAGCCGTCGGCTCGCGGCGATGAACCTGGAGAGCAGCAGCACATGAGCATCGAAGTGTCGGGTGTCAGCAAGCGGTACGGCGACTTCGTCGCCCTCGCGGACATCGACCTGACCATCCCCACCGGCGGGCTCACCGCGCTGCTGGGACCCAGCGGCGGCGGAAAGACCACGCTGCTGCGGATCATCGCGGGGCTGGAGGACGCGGACGGCGGATCGGTGGTGATCGAGGGCGTCGAGGCCACCGACCTGCCGGTCCAGAAGCGCAACGTGGGCTTCGTGTTCCAGCACTACGCGCCGTTCAAGCATCTGTCCGTGGCGCGGAACGTCGCGTTCGGGCTGGAGGTGCGCGGCCGCTCTCGGGCCGAGACCCAGGCCCGGGTCGCCGAGCTGCTCGACCTGGTGCACCTGTCGCAGTTCGCGCACCGGTTGCCGTCCCAGCTCTCGGGCGGCCAGCGCCAGCGGATGGCGCTCGCGCGGGCGTTGGCGATCCAGCCCACGGTGCTGCTCCTGGACGAGCCGTTCGGAGCGCTGGACGCCAAGGTGCGCAAGGAGCTGCGCGACTGGCTGCGGCGGCTGCACGACGAGGTCAACGTCACCACGGTCTTCGTCACCCACGACCAGGAGGAGGCGCTCGAGGTTGCCGACGAGATCGTCGTGATCAACGAGGGGCGCATCGAGCAGATCGGCTCCCCGGAGGAGCTGTACGACAAGCCCGCCAACGACTTCGTGATGGGCTTCCTGGGCCCGGTCACCCGGCTCGGCGGCAGCCTGATCCGGCCGCACGACATCGACGTGGCGCGCGCCCCGGGCACGCCTGGGACGACGGCGGGCGTGGTCACCCGGGTGCTCCGCGTCGGGTTCGAGGTGCGGCTCACCGTCCGCACCGACCAGGACGAGGCCGTGCTGATCACCCTGACCAGGACGCACGCGCGCGGGATAGCGGTGGGCGACGACGTGTGGATCGCGCCGACCGAGGGCGCGCCGTCGTCCCCGTGAAGTCCGGGCGCCGGCGAGTCGGCGGACCGCGATCAGGCCTCGCGCACCCAGTCGCCCGACTTGCCGCCCGTCTTGCGCTCCAGCCGCACGTCGGCGAGCGAGACCGACTTGTCCAGGCCCTTCACCATGTCGATCACGGCGAGGCCGGCGACCGCGACGGCGGTGAGCGCCTCCATCTCGACGCCGGTGCGGTCGGCCGTGCGGACGGTCGCGGTGACGACGACGCCGTCGTCCGTCACCTCCAGGTCCACCGCCGCGCCGTGCACGCCGATCACGTGAGCCAGCGGCAGCAGGTCGGGCGTCTTCTTCGCCGCGGCGATTCCTGCGACGCGGGCCACCGCGAGCACGTCGCCCTTGGGCACGGCGCCGTCGCGCAACGCCTGGACGACGGCGGGGGCGCAACGGACGAGGCCCGAGGCGGTCGCCGAGCGGACGGTCGGCTGCTTGGCGGTGACGTCGACCATGCGGGCCTGGCCGCGGTCATCGAGGTGCGTGAAGCTCACGGCACCAGGGTGTCATGCCCTCACACGGTGCTGCGCCGTGCGGCGATCCGCACGGCGGCGCGGTGCGCGCCCTTGGCGGCGAGGCGCTTGGCGAAGACCGCGGTGCCGGCGGCGACGGCCGCGAACACGGTCGCCTGCAGCAGGTCCAGCTCCGGGTCGTCGGGCTTGTTGGGCGCGTCGTTTCCGGTCACGCCCTTCCAGATCATGCTGACGGCCTTCTGGGCGACCCAGCCGGCCGCGATCGTCAGGGCAAGGGTGCCGACCTTCTCACCGAGTGTCTGTTCCGTCTCAATCTGGGCCATCTCTACACCGTAGCCCTCGACGGCCGACTAGGCTGCATGGAAACGACAGGGGAGCGCCCCGATGGCGCTGAGAGTGCGGAGAGCCGCAGACCCTTGAACCTGATCCGGTTGACACCGGCGGAGGAAGTCGGAGGCACGATGTTGCGTCTTTCCGGTGCCCACGGGGGCACCATCCCTGCTGCTGCGGCCGCGCTGTCCGTGGCCCTGCTGCTCGCCGGGTGCTCCGGCGGCTCCGGCTCCGGCGACGACGCGTCCGGCACCGGTGACCCGGGGACCGTCACCCTGGTGACCCACGACTCCTGGGCGCTCGACGAGAAGCTGATCGACCAGTTCGAGCAGGAGTCCGGCACGACGGTCGAGGTCAGCGCCGCGGGCGACGCGGGCACGCTGGTGAACCAGCTCGTGCTGACCAAGGACGCCCCGCTCGGCGACGCCGTGTTCGGCATCGACAACACGTTCGCCTCCCGCGCGCTGGAGGCCGGCGTGGTCGAGGAGTACACGCCCGCGGACCTCCCGGAGGGTGCCGAGCAGCTCGGCGGAGCGCTCACGCCCGTCGACCAGGGCGACGTCTGCGTGAACGCCGACGAGGCCTGGTTCGAGGAGTCCGGCCTCGACGTGCCGACGACGCTGGAGGACCTCGCCGACCCGCAGTACAAGGACCTGCTCGTGGTGACCAACCCGGCGACGTCGTCCCCGGGGCTCGCGTTCCTGCTGGCGACGATCGGGGCGTTCGGCGAGGACGGGTTCGAGGACTACTGGGCGTCGCTCGTGGACAACGGCGTCAAGGTCGCCGACTCGTGGGAGGACGCGTACTACGTCGACTTCTCCGGGGCGGGCGAGGGCGGCGAGCGGCCGCTCGCGCTCTCCTACGCGACGTCGCCGGCGTTCACGGTGAGCGAGGACGGCTCGGAGTCGACCACCAGCGCGCTGCCGGAGACCTGCTTCCGGCAGGTCGAGTACGCGGGCGTGCTCACGGGGTCGGACAACCCGGAGGGCGCACGGGCGCTGGTGGACTTCCTGCTCACGCACGACGTCCAGGCCGCCCTGCCCGAGTCGATGTACATGTACCCGGCCGACGCGGCCGTGGAGCTGCCCGCCGACTGGCAGAAGTTCGCGCCCCAGGCCGACGCCCCGTTCGAGGTGGACCCGGCCGACGTGAGCGAGCACCGCGACGAGTGGATCGAACGGTGGACCGAGACCGTCGTGGGCTGAGCCGGAGGCGCAACGCAGGGTGGGGGCCGAGGAACGAGGCACCCGCCCGGAGTGGAGCCGCAGGCTCAGCCCACCAAAGGCGGAGCGTGAGCCTGGGCCCGACCCGGAGCAGCGGGCACGGCCTCCGGCCCGCGCCCCTGCTCTGGGGGTTGGCGGTCGCCGTCCCCCTCGGCTTTCTCGCGGTCTTCTTTGCGTGGCCGGTGGCGGCGCTCGTGGTCCGCGGCTTCGTGCCCGACGGCGCGCTCGACCTCACCGGGTTCGTCGAGGTGCTGACCCGCCCGCGCACGTGGCGGCTCGTGGGGCTCACCCTCACCCAGGCGGTGCTCGGCACGGCGTTCTCCGTGCTGCTCGGCCTGCCGCTCGCCTACCTCCTGTACCGGCGGTCGTTCCCCGGGCGCAGCCTCGCGCGCGGGCTGGTGACCGTGCCGTTCGTGCTGCCCGCCGTGGTGGTCGGCGTCGCGTTCCGCGCGCTGTTCGCGCCGAGCGGGGCGCTCGGGTTCCTCGGGCTGGAGGAGTCGCTCGCCGGGATCGTCGTCGCGCTCGTGTTCTTCAACGTGTCCGTGGTGGTGCGCACCGTGGGCGGGCTCTGGGAGCGGCTCGACCCCCGGGCCGAGGAGGCCGCCGCGTCGCTGGGTGCCGGTCCGGCCCGCGTGTTCCGGACCGTCACGCTGCCGTCGCTCGCGCCCGCGATCACCTCGGCGGCGTCGGTGGTGTTCCTGTTCTGCGCCACGGCGTTCGGGGTGGTGCTCGTGCTCGGCGGCGTGCGGTACGGCACCATCGAGACCGAGATCTGGACCCGCACCACGCAGTTCCTGGACCTGCGGTCGGCCTCCGTGCTGTCGGTCCTGCAGCTCGTGGTGATCAGCGCCGCCCTGGCCGTGTCCGCGCGCGCCCGCCGGCGGCGCGAGGCCGCGCTGCACCTCGTCTCCGCGCGGCGTTCGGCACGCTCCCTGTCCTGGCGAACGCCCGCCGACGTGGGCGCGGCGCTCGCGGGCACCGCGATCGTCGCGGTGCTCATCGCCCTGCCGCTCGCCGGTCTGGTCGTCCGCTCGTTCCGGGAGCCGGACGGGTCGTGGGGCCCGGGGAACTACCTGGCGCTCGGCACCACCGGCGAGCGGAACGCGCTCGTCGTCACCGTGTGGGAGGCCACCGCGACGTCGCTGCGGATCGCGCTGTCCGCCACCCTGATCGCCCTGGTCGTAGGCGGTCTCGTGGCGCTCGTCGTGTCCCGGCGGCCCCGTTCCGTGGGCGCGCGCCGCGCCATCGGCACGCTCGACGGCCTGTTCATGCTGCCGCTGGGCGTCTCCGCCGTGACCGTCGGGTTCGGTTTTCTCATCACCATGGACCAGCCCGTGCTCGGCGTGGACCTGCGCACCTCCGGGCTGCTCGTGCCGGTGGCGCAGGCCGTCGTCGCCGTACCGCTCGTCGTGCGCACCGTGCTGCCGGTGCTCCGGGCGATCGACCCCCGGCTGCGGGAGGTCGCCGCGGTGCTCGGCTCCGGGCCGGGGCGCGTGCTGCGCACCGTTGACCTGCCGATCGCCCTGCGGTCGGTCGGGCTGGCCACCGGGTTTGCGTTCGCGGTCTCGCTCGGCGAGTTCGGCGCGACGTCGTTCCTCGCGCGGCCCGACGGCGCCACCCTGCCGGTCGTGATCTACCGCCTCATCGGGCGGCCCGGGGCCGAGAACTACGGGATGGCGCTCGCGGCGTCCGTGGTGCTCGCCGCGCTGACCGCGACCGTCATGATGGTGGCGGAGCGACTGCGTGACGACCGCGCGGGAGGAGAGTTGTGATGGCGGGGCTGGAGATCCGGGACGTCTCGGTGCGGTACGGGACCGGTACGGCGGGCGTGACGGCGGTGGACGACGTCTCGCTGACCGTGGCGCCCGGCGAGGTGCTGGCGCTGCTCGGTCCGAGCGGGTGCGGCAAGTCCTCCCTGCTGCGCGCCGTGGCCGGGCTGGAGCCGCTGGCGGGCGGGCAGGTGCTGTACGACGGCGCCGACGTCGGCCGCCTGCCGGTGCACCGGCGCCGGTTCGGGCTGATGTTCCAGGACGGCCAGCTCTTTCCGCACCGGGACGTGCGGCGCAACGTGGCCTACGGCCTGGAGACGCTGCCGCTCACCCGCCAGGAGCGGGACGCGCGGGTCACCGAGCTGCTGGAGCTCGTGGGGCTCGCCGGGTACGAGCAGCGGGCGGTCCCCACGCTGTCCGGCGGTGAGCAGCAGCGGGTCGCCCTCGCGCGCGCCCTGGCCCCGCGGCCGCGCCTGCTGCTGCTGGACGAGCCGCTGTCCGCGCTCGACCGGCAGCTCCGCGAACGGCTGGCCGGCGAGGTGCGGGTAGCGCTCGTCGAGACCGGGACGACCGCCGTGTTCGTGACGCACGACCACGCCGAGGCCTCCGCGGTGGCCGACCGGGTCGGGGTCATGGACCGGGGCCGCCTGCTCCAGGTGGCCGCCCCGGAGGAGCTGCGCACCGCGCCAGCGTCGGACCGCGTGGCGGAGTTCCTGGGGCTGCGCGCCTAGCGCGGCCTCAGGCCGCGCCGGCCTGCTGGACGAGCAGCGCCACCTGGGTGCGGTTCTCCACGCCGAGCTTCACCAGCACGCTCGAGACGTGCGCCTTCACGGTCGGGACGCTGAGGTAGAGCCGCCGTCCGATCTCCGCGTTGGACGAGCCGCGCCCGATCTCGACGGCGACGTCGCGCTCCCGGCTCGTGAGCCGGTCCAGGGCGCTCCGCGCGTCCCGCGCCTCGCCGCCCCCGGCGGCGACCGTCTCCATCAGGCGGCGGGCGATGTCCGGCGCGAGCACGGGCTCGCCGTCGGCCGCGGCGCGGACCGCCGCGGCGATCCGCGCGGGCGGCATGTCCTTGAGCAGGTAGCCGGCGGCCCCGGCGCGCAGCGCGCCCACCACCTCGGTGTCGGTGTCGAAGGTCGTGAGCACGACGACGGCGGGCGGCGAGGGCCGGCCCCGCACCCGGCGGGTGGCCTCGATCCCGTCGACGCCCGGCATGCGCAGGTCCATGAGCACGACGTCGGCCGGGTGGGCGTCGAGCACCCCGGCCACGTCCCCGCCGTCGGCGGCCTCGCCGACCACGCGGATGCCCTCGGCGCCGTCGAGCATGAGGCGCAGGCCCGCACGGACCAGGGCGTCGTCGTCGACGATCACGAGGCGGGTCTCCATCAGGCCCACGGTATCCGCGCCTCCAGGGTAAAACCAGCAGGTGAGCGGCCTGCGTCGAGCGTGCCGCCCAGCAGCTCCACCCGTTCGCGCAGGCCGACCAGGCCGGTCCCGGGTGCGCTGTCGGGGGTGCGCTCGGGACCGTCGTCGGCCACGACGACCTGGACCTCGTCCGCACGCGTGGTCACCGTGACCCGGACGGCCGCGCCCGGCGCGTGCCGGCGGGCGTTGGTCAGGCCCTCCTGGACCACGCGGTAGGCGGCGATGGCGACGGCGGGGGACGGTTCGGCGTCACGCGGTCCGGCGGCCGTCCGCTCGTCGGGCCGGTCGAGCGTGACGGCGGCGCCCACCGACCGGGCCGCGTCCACGAGCCCGGGGAGGTCGAGGAGCGTGGGCGGCGGGGCCAGCCGGTCCGACCCGCCGCGCAGCAGCCGGACGAGCTGCCGCAGGTCCTCCAGGGCCTCGGCGGCGCCGGTGCGTACCCGCCCCGCCGCGGCGGCGAGCTGCTCGGGGGGAGCGTCCGGGCGGTACTCGACGGCGCCCGCCGTGGCGGCCAGCAGGGACAGCCGGTGCCCGAGGGCGTCGTGCATCTCGGCGGCGATCCGGTTGCGCTCCCCGGACCGGGCGGTCTCCAGCGCCTGCTCGCGGTCGGCCTCGGCGCGGCGGGCGCGGGCCCGGAGGTCGGCGAGGAGCTGGGCGCGCGCCTGCAGGTAGGCGCCCCAGCCGAGCAGCGCGGCGTGGACGGCGACGTCGCACAGGAGCCACCAGCCCAGGGGGAACGACGGCGGCCGCCACAGCCCCTGCACCGCGTGCGCGGCAGTGCTCGCCGCGGCCACGAGGACCGCCGTGCGCAGCGGCGACCACCGGGCGATCTGCAGCACCGCCGACGTCGCCGCCGGCGTCGCGCCGGGCGAGAGCACCGCGAGCGCGGCCAGCGTGAGGGCCAGGGGGACCGACCGGCGGGCCCACATCAGCGGCAGCAGGGCCAGGGAGACGACCGCGACCGCCAGGTCCAGGAGCTGCAGGGGGAGCGCCTCGGGTCCGCCGGGAGCGCGGGACAGCACCGTCGCGAGGGTCAGCGTGCCGAGCAGCAGCATGGCCACCACCACCGCGCGCCGCGGAGGGCGCCCCGGCTCGGTGCGCCCGGCCCTGGTGCGTGCCGGCTCGACGCCCCCGGGCTCGCAGTCCTGCGGTTCGCCTGTCATGGCGGTGACACTACGCACGGGGCGCGGCGCCGGACACCGACCAAGGTCTGGGGTGCCGCTACCGAAGGGTGACCCGGTTCGGTACCACGGACTGATGTCGCGGTCGCCCCGGTCGAGAAGGCTGTGACCAGGCACGACGGACGTGCCACGGAGTGAGGAGACGTCATGGCCGAGAACCTGGTGACCCGCAGTCCCTGGCCCGCCTGGGCGGTGCCGTTCGCCGCCGCGGCGGCCGCTGTCCTGGTGTGGCTGATCGGTACGGCGTTCGGCGTCGACCCCGCGGCGCAGACGGGGGCGAGCGTCCAGCCCGTCACCGTCGTGGCCGCCCTGGCCGCCGCGCTCGTGGCCGGGTTCGCCGGCTGGGGTGCGCGGGCCGTCGTCGGACGCATCGCGAAGGGTGGCGGCGAGGTCGCGTGGCTCGTGCTCTGCGGCGTGGCCCTGCTGGTGTCGCTCCTGGGCGCCGCCTCGGGCACGACGCCGGCGTCGGTGGCGCTCCTGGTGACCGAGCACGTGGTGGTGGGCGCCGTCATCGCGCTGGGCCTGCGCAGGGCCTAGTGGTCGTCCTCCTGGTCGAGGACGGACGGGTGCCGGGCTCCCCACTCGGCGAGGGGCCGCAGCGCGGCGACGAGCTCGGCCCCCGCCGGGGTGGGCGTGTACAGGATCTGCACCGGCATGGTCGGCACCACCTCGCGCGTGATGAACCCCTGCCGTTCGAGCTCCCGCAGCCGCTGGGTCAGGACCCGGTCGGAGATGCCGCGCACGTAGCGGCGGTACTCGACGAAGCGCCGTGCGCCGGCGACCCCCGCGTAGAGGATCGCCCCCGACCAGCGCCGTCCCGCGCGTTCGAGGGTGCGCTGGAAGAGCCCGCACTCGTCCTCGGACACCCTGCGGTCGGCGGTCGTCTCAGAAGTCACTTACCAATGGTTAGTCGCTAACCCGGCCCTTGGCAAGGCCCGCCGGGTACCGGACGATGCGGGAGGCATCCGGACGGATGCCCTGGTCGCGCCGGGCACCACCCGGCCGTCGTCCCCGGAGGACCCGTGTTCGTCGCTTCTGTCATCGTCTCGTCGCTCCTGATCCTGGCCACCGCGTTCAGCGGGTACGGCAAGCTGACGGGCAACCCGCAGGTAGTCGAGCCGCTCACCACCAAGCTCGGTGTGCCCCGCCGGCTGATCCCCGTGCTCGGCTCGCTGCTCGTCGCCGGAGCGCTCGGCACGCTCGCCGGGATCTGGTGGGCGCCGATCGGCATCGCCGCCACCGGGTGCTTCGTCCTGTACTTCCTCGGCGCCGTCGTGACGCACGTCCGTGCCAAGGACTGGGCCGGTGTGGGCCCGACGGGTGCCCTGATGGTGCTGTCGGCGGCGGCCCTGGTGCTCCGGCTGCTCTCGCTCTGATCCTGGGGGTCCGGGCCGAGGGGCGGCTACCGTGCCCTCATGCCCTTGAACGAGACTGCCGCCCGAGCGGACACCGACGCGCTGATCGAGGACCTGCGGACGCTGGTCGAGTGCGAGTCGCCGTCGGAGGACGCGGCCGCGCTGGCCCGGTCCGCCGACCTGGTGGCCCGGCTCGGCACGGCGCACCTCGGCGCCCCGCCCGAACGGCTCGGCATCCACCTGCGGTGGCGGCTCGGCGGCCCCACGCGCGTGCTGGTGCTCGCGCACCACGACACGGTGTGGCCGCTGGGCTCGCTGCGCACGCACCCGTTCGGCATCGCGGACGGCGTGCTGCGCGGCCCCGGCTGCTTCGACATGAAGACCGGCCTGGCCATGGCGCTGCACGTGCTGGCGTCCCTGGAGGACCGCACCGGCGTCACGCTGCTGGTGACGGGCGACGAGGAGCTCGGCTCGCCGTCGTCCCAGGCCCTGATCGAGGACGAGGCGCGCGGGGCGGCGGCCGCCCTCGTGCTGGAGGCCTCCGCCGACGGCGGCGCGCTCAAGCTGGAGCGCAAGGGCACCTCGATCTACCGCGTGCTGGTCAAGGGCCGCGCCGCCCACGCGGGGCTGGAGCCCGAGAAGGGCGTGAACGCCGCGGTCGAGCTGGCGCACCAGGTGCTCGCGATCGCAGCCCTGGGCGACCCGGCGCTCGGCACGACGGTGGTGCCGACCGTCGTCGCCGGGGGCACCACGCGCAACACCGTCCCGGCCGAGGCGTCGGTCGCGGTGGACGTCCGCGCGCGGACGGTCGCCGAGCAGGAGCGGGTCGACGCCGCCCTGCGGGCGCTGGAACCCGTGCTGGCCGGCGCCGCGCTGGAGATCGAAGGCGGGATCAACCGGCCGCCGCTGGAACGGGAGCTGTCCGCGGACCTGTTCGCGCGGGCCGCCCGCCTCGCCGAGGAGGCCGGGCTGCCGGCGCTCACCGGCGTGGCCGTGGGCGGGGCGTCCGACGGCAACTTCACCGCGGGCGTGGGCACGCCCACCCTCGACGGGCTCGGCGCCGTGGGCGGCGGCGCGCACGCCGACGACGAGCACGTGCTCGTGGACCGGATCGCCGACCGCACCGCGCTGCTGCGGGCGCTGGTCGTGGACCTGGTCGCGGGCGCGGGCGCCGACCCGGGATCCGATGCGGGCGCCGACGCGGCGGCGGGCCGATGACCGGCCGGTCCGGCGGGGTCGACCCGGGCGCGACCGACCCGGTCGGCACCGACCCGGTCGTGGCGGAAGCCGTCCGCGCGGCCGACGCCGCCGCGCGCGCCGCGGGCGTCGAGATCCGGATGGTCGACGACATGGCGGGGCACACCGCCGCCGAGCGGCTGTGGACGGAGGTCTGGGGCAGCTCGCCCGTTCCCGCCGAGCTGCTCCGGGTGCTGGCGAAGACGACCAACTACGTGGCCGCCGCGTACGTGGGCGACCGGATGGTCGGCGCGTGCGTCGGGTTCTTCCATGCGCCCGAGGAGCGTGCCCTGCACAGTCACGTCGCCGGTGTGTCCGCCGGCTCCGTGGGCCGCGGGATCGGGTTCGCGCTCAAGCTGCACCAGCGGGCCTGGGTGCTCCAGCAGGGCGCGGACGCGATCACCTGGACGTACGACCCGCTCGTCGCGCGGAACGCGCACCTCAACCTCGTGAAGCTCGCGGCGCGAGCGGTCGAGTACCTGCCGAGCTTCTACGGTGCCATGCCCGACGCGATCAACCGGGGCGACGAGTCCGACCGGATCCTGGTGCGCTGGGACCTCCGCGACCCGCGCGTGGTCGCGGCCTGCTCCGGCGACGGCCCGTCGTCGGTGGAGGCCGAGGAGGCCGGGGACGCCGGGGACGCCGGGCCCGGCCGGCTGGTCAGGGTGCCCGTGCCGGCCGACATCGAGACGCTGCGCTCCACCGACCCCGCCGCTGCCCGCCGCTGGCGCGTGGCGGTCCGTGAGGGCCTGCTGCCACCCCTGTCCGGCAGCGGGTCCGTCGTCGGGTTCGGGCCCGGCGGCTACCTGGTGCGCGTCCCGGCCGACCCGGCCGTCCCGGCCGACCCGGCTGACCCGGCCGACCCGGCCGACCCGCCGACCGTTCCGCCGACCGACAAGGGGACCGCATGACCACCAACGACCTGACCGTCCGGAGCATCGAGCTGCGGCGCGTCCGGCTCCCGCTCGTGGCACCGTTCCGTACGTCGTTCAGCACGCAGCTCGAGCGTGACCTGCTCCTGCTGCGCGTCGAGACGGACGACGGCGAGGGCTGGGGCGAGTGCGTGGCGGGCGACGACCCGCTGTACTCCTCCGAGTACGTGGACGCGTGCGCCGACGTGCTGCGCAGGTTCCTGATCCCGGCGCTCGGCGCGTACCGGGACGGCGCGGGGATCCGTTCCGCCGTCGACGTCGGCCAGGCGCTCGCGCCGGTCAAGGGGCACCGCATGGCCAAGGCCGCGCTCGAGATGGCAGTGCTCGACGCCGAGCTGCGCGCTGCCGGCCGGCCGCTGTCCCGCGAGCTGGGCAGCGTCGTGGACCGGGTGCCGAGCGGGGTGTCGGTCGGCATCCAGGACTCGATCCCGCAGCTGCTCGACGTCGTCGACGGCTACCTCGCCGAGGGGTACGTGCGGATCAAGCTGAAGATCGAGCCCGGCTGGGACGTCGAGCCCGTGCGGGCCGTCCGGGAGCGGTTCGGCGACGACGTACCGCTCCAGGTCGACGCCAACACGGCGTACACGCTGCGCGACGCGCGGCACCTGGCGCGGCTCGACCCGTTCGACCTGCTGCTCATCGAGCAGCCCCTGGAGGAGGAGGACGTGCTCGGGCACGCCGAGCTGGCGCGGCGCATCAGCACACCGGTCTGCCTCGACGAGTCGATCGTGTCCGCCCAGACGGCGGCCGCGGCCATCACGCTGGGCGCCTGCTCGATCATCAACATCAAGCCCGGCCGGGTGGGCGGGTACCTCGAGGCGCGGCGCATCCACGACCTCGCGGTCGCGCACGGCGTGGCCGTCTGGTGCGGCGGCATGCTGGAGACCGGCATCGGGCGGGCTGCCAACGCGGCGCTCGCCGCCCTGCCCGGCTTCACGCTGCCGGGCGACATCTCGGCCTCGGGCCGGTTCTACGCGCGCGACATCACGGAGCCGTTCGTGCTGGACGCCGGCCACATCGCAGTTCCCACGGGGCCGGGCCTCGGGGTGACCCCGGTGCCGGACGTGCTCGACGAGGTGACCACCGGCGTCGAGCGGATCGCGCTCTGACGGGCGCGTCAGCCCCGACGCGGCGGGCCGAAGCCCGTCGCGCCCCACGGTGACGCCGGCGGGCGCGGCAGCCGCGCGACGAACGCGGCCCGCGCCTGCTGCATCATCCACACGAGGTACTGCCGCTGCTGCTCCAGGCCGTGCGGGTCCAGGTCGCGCTGGGCGCCGGCCCGCTGGTGCAGCAGCGCGAGCTCGGTCGCGGCCTGCTGGTAGTCGGTCATGGCCCGCTCGGCCGGGCGCCCGCCCGCCGACCGGGCCCAGCGCCGGGCCGCGCGGCGGCCGGGCAGGCTGGACAGCATGCGCAGGTCGTCGGGGGTGATGATGCCGACCGGCCCGTACAGCGGCAGGTAGTGCTCGATGAGCTGGACGATCCGCCGCCGGTCGCGGGCCAGGATCACGATCAGCACGATCAGCACGACGAACCCCACGAGGTACGCCCCCGCCAGGCCGACCAGGCCGAACTTCGTGGAGCCGTTCCACAGGCTGTGGAGGGCGATCGCGCCTAGCAGGCCCCACAGCGGCGCCGTCCGGCGCAGCCGGCCCGGCCCGGCCAGGGCCGCGACCGCGACACCGATCCCCGTCATCGCCGTGCACAGCGGGTGCAGCAGCGGCGAGACCACGGCCCGCAGCACGAACACGTAGCCGAGCTGGTCGGAGTCGAGGGCGTCGATGAAGTACTGGACGTTCTCCGTCGCGGCGAAGCCGAGCCCCACCATCGCGGCGTAGATGACGCCGTCGGTGGCACCGTTCAGCTCCTGCCGCCGCCACCACAGCATGCCGAACAGGACGGCGCCCTTGAGCAGCTCCTCGACCACGGGCGCGCCGAACGTCGCCACCAGGTACCAGCCGTCCTCCTCGCCCGTCAGCTCCGTCTCGGTGAGCAGCGACAGCCCGAGCGTGTTCAGGATGCTCGCGAACAGAGCCGCCACGCCCGCGCCCCACAGGAACGCGAAGATCAGGGCGTTCGGCGGCTCGGGCTCCAGGCGGTCCAGCGCGAGCACCAGCGGCAGCCACACCGCGACGGGCAGCAGTGCGAGCAGCAGCCCGACGACGAACGACGCCCCGCCCGTGACCGCGTCGAACGCGAGCACGAACAGCAGGCAGACCGAGGCGAAGACGATCCCGACGATCACTCCGACAGGGGCACGCCCGGGGGCGCGACCCTGGAGGATCGCACTGGGATCGATGGCCATGCCATGGGACCCTACCGACTCGGTCCCCGTCACGGCGGGCGAACGGCCGCCCCGCGCACGACTACGCTGGCGCACGTGCCCCAACGTGTCGCGCTCGAGCTCGCTGTCCAGGACCCGGCCGGGGCGGTGATCGCTGCCGACGTCGGTGCCCGGCGCGTCGAGCTCTGCTCCGCGCTCGGCGCCACCGGCGGCATCACGCCCAGCGCCGCGCTGATCGAGGCGGTGATCGACGCCGCGGCGGTGGTCCCGTCGTCGGACAGCGCGCCGATCCTGGAGGTGCACGTCCTGGTCCGGCCCCGGCCGGGCGGGTTCGTCTACTCGGCCGCCGAGCACGACCTGATGCTCCGCGAGGTCGTCCTGTCGGTCGACGCCGGCGCGGACGGCGTCGTGCTGGGCGCGCTGACGCCGTCCGGCACCGTGGACGTGGCGCGGATGCGCAGCCTGGTGGCCGCCGCCGACGACGCCGAGGTGACGTTCCACCGGGCGATCGACGTGGTCGCCGACCCGATCGCGGCTCTCGACACGCTGTCCGAGCTGGGCGTCGCGCGCGTCCTGACCTCCGGCGGCGCGGCCCGCGCGGCCGAGGGCCTGGACCGCCTCGCGGCCCTGGTCGAGCGCAGTGCCGAGCTCGGCATCGAGATCATGGCCGGGGGCGGCGTCACCGCCGCGGACGTCCCGGCCCTGCTCGGCGTGGGCGTGGACGCCGTCCACCTGTCCGCGAAGCGCACCGTGACCGACGCCGGCGGCCCCGGCGGCGGGGGCGACGCCGGGTACGAGGTGACGGATCAGACACTGGCCGAGGCTGCGGCCAGGGCTCTCCGCACTACGGTTGAGTCATGACCTCAGAGCCGGCCCGTGTGCCTGTCGACGCCACCACCACCAACGCCTGGGGCTCGCTCACCGAGCTCTCCAAGAACCTCCGGCCCGACCTGCGCGGCTGGTTCGCCGAGGACCCGGCCCGCGCCGGGCGCCTGAGCCACCAGGCCGCCGACCTGCACGTCGACCTGTCGAAGAACCTGGTCACGGACGACGTGCTCGCCGCCCTCCTCGCCCTCGCGGAGGAGGTGGGCCTCGCGGAGCACCGCGACGCCATGTTCTCCGGGCAGCACATCAACATCACCGAGGACCGCGCCGTGCTGCACACCGCGCTGCGCCGCCCGTCGGACGAGGACCTGACCGTCGACGGCCAGGACGTCACCGCCGACGTGGCCGACGAGCTCGCCAAGGTCTACGCGTTCGCCGAGAAGGTGCGCTCCGGGGAGTGGACCGGTGTCACCGGCGAGGCCGTGCGCACCATCGTGAACATCGGCATCGGCGGCTCCGACCTCGGCCCCGTCATGGCCTACGAGGCCCTGGAGCCGTACGTCCAGGACGGCCTGGAGGTCCGGTTCGTCTCGAACATCGACCCCACCGACGTCGCGCAGAAGACCGCTGACCTGGACCCGACGACCACGCTGTTCATCGTCGCCTCCAAGACCTTCGGCACGCTGGAGACCCTCACCAATGCCCGCCTCGCGCGCGACTGGCTGTGGCGCTCGCTGGTCGCCGCCGGCGCCATCGAGGACTCCGAGGACGGGCGTGCCGACGCCGTCGCGAAGCACTTCGTCGCGGTGTCCACCGCCCTGGACAAGGTCGAGGCGTTCGGCATCGACCCCGCCAACGCGTTCGGGTTCTGGGACTGGGTGGGCGGCCGCTACTCCGTGGACTCGGCCATCGGCACCTCGCTCGCCGTGGCGATCGGGCCCGACGCGTTCGCCGACTTCCTCGGCGGCTTCCACGCCATGGACGAGCACTTCCGCACCACGCCGTTCGAGCGCAACGTGCCCGCCCTGATGGGCCTGCTGAACGTCTGGTACGTGAACTTCCGCGACGCGCACACGCACGCCGTCCTGCCGTACGCGCAGCAGCTCCACCGGTTCCCGGCGTACCTGCAGCAGCTCACCATGGAGTCCAACGGCAAGTCCGTGCGCTGGGACGGCACGCCCGTCACCACCGAGACCGGCGAGGTCTTCTGGGGCGAGCCCGGCACCAACGGCCAGCACGCGTTCTACCAGCTCATCCACCAGGGCACGCGGCTCATCCCGGCCGACTTCATCGCCGTGGCCAACCCCGCCTACCCGCTGACCGACGCCGTGGGCGACGGCGGCGCCGTCGCGGCCGGGGCCGACGTGCACGGCCTGTTCCTCGCGAACTTCTTCGCGCAGACCAAGGCGCTCGCGTTCGGCAAGACGGCGGACGAGGTGCGGGCCGAGGGCGTCGCGGAGGACCTGGTCTCGGCCAAGGTGTTCAGCGGCAACCGGCCTACGACGTCGATCCTGGCGCCCGCGCTGACCCCTGCCGTGCTGGGGCAGCTCGTCGCGCTCTACGAGCACATCACGTTCGTGCAGGGCGTGGTGTGGGGCATCGACTCGTTCGACCAGTGGGGCGTCGAGCTCGGCAAGAAGCTCGCGCTGGAGATCGCCCCGGCGGTCGCGGGCGACGAGGCCGCGCTCGCGGCGCAGGACCCGTCGACGGCGGCGCTGATCGCGAAGTACCGGGAGCTGCGCGCCTGACGGCGCCGGCACGAGGCCCGGGGAGACGATCGGGCATACTCAACGCGCCACAGCCGCTGGTCAGGCCCGGTGCACGCCCCACAGGGGCGGGACAGGGGCCGAC
>NZ_JBHWZO010000067.1:0-26375 GCF_042728455.1 Promicromonospora sp. NPDC060204 | reverse complement strand
CGCCAGAGGATGCCGAACTGGTCTGCTCGCAGCTGGGCGGCCACGTTTTCCACCTCTACGGTGCGGCGGATGGCCCGGTGCCGGTCCCGGCTCGCTGGTGGTGTTCGGCAACCGTTCGCGGGCCGTTCATCCCGGTGGTGGATGGTGCCCCGCGTGCGTCGCTCTCTGACCGTCGCGGCCGTGCCCGCGCTCACCGCTCTCGTATCACTCCTCGTCCTGCCCGCCCTCGCTGCCCCGGCGGGCGCGCACGGCTTCACCTCCACCGTCTACGCCGACGCCTCGACCCCCGAACCGGGCGTCGTGCGCACCGAGCTCGCCCTGGAGTACGACCTGCTCGTCGTCTCCGCCGCCGAGTACCAGGACGACCGCGCCTTCTTCGACGAGGGGATGGCCCTCTGGGAGACCGGCGAGGAGCCGACGGCGCTCGCCGCCCACGCCGACACCGTGCTCGGCTACCTCACCGACCGCTTCGAGGTCACGGCCGACGGCGCGGCGTGCGCGCCCGCGCAGGTCGGCGACTTCGAGATCACCGACCGCGAGGGTGTGCCGTACGCGGTGCTGGTGCTCGACCACGACTGCGGCGCGGTGGAGCCGGGCGAGCCGGGCGAGCCCGTCGACTACGCGGTGCGCAGCACCCTCTTCGCCGACGACGAGGGCTACGTCACCGGCACCACGACCATCCTCGACTACGAGCTCGACGGAGCCGCGGGCAGCGCGGCACTCACGCAGCACACTCCGTCCTTCTCGACGGTCGAGCACTGGTACGAGCGCATGGGCCACTTCTTCGTGCTGGGTGCGGAGCACCTGCTGCTCGGCCCGGACCACCTGCTGTTCCTGCTCGCGCTCATCGTCGGCTCGCGCCGGCTGCGTGACGTCGTGCTCGCCGCGACGTCGTTCACGCTGGCGCACTCGGTGACGTTCCTGCTGGCCGCGCTGGGCGTGGTCAGCGCGCCGGCGGCCGTCGTCGAGCCGGTCATCGCCCTGTCGATCGCGGTGGTGGCGGCGTGGCACGTGTGGGGGATGTGGCGGGGGAGGGGAGTGCCGTCGTACGGGGGCATCCTGGGGAAGGACGGCGTCCTGGAGCCGGCGCGGGCCGGGCGGCTCGGGCTGGGACGGCTCGGGCTGGACCGGGCTGGGCTGGATCGGGCCGACTGGTTCCGGCTCGCCGTCGTCTTCGCCTTCGGCCTGGTCCACGGCCTCGGGTTCGCGGGCGCGCTCGGCATCGACGAGCCGTTCTCGTGGACGCTGCTGTGGTCGCTCCTGGTGTTCAACGTGGGCATCGAGGCGGTGCAGCTCGGGATCATCGCCGTCGTCTTCCCGCTGCTGACCCTGCTGCGCCGCCGGGCGCCGCGCACCGCGCTGTGGACGGGCGTCGTGGTCGCGGCCGGGGTGACGCTCGTCGGGCTGTTCTGGTTCGGCCAGCGGCTGCTCGGGCTGGGCTGACCTGCTGGGCTGACCTGCTCGGCTGACCTGCACTGACGCGCCGTCGGACCAAAGATCACCCGCCGCAGCGCCGCATGTTCATCTGTCGCTCATCCCGGCGTCGGCACCGATTCGTCTCCCGGGGCAAGTGTCGGCTCGGCGCCGCTCGGCGCTCCCTTCACTGGAGGACTCATGCAAGCGAATGACCATCGCCCGGCCGCGTCCGTGCGCGGCTGGGGTCGTTCAGCCGTCGCGGCGGTGGGGCTCGTCTCCGTCGTCGCCGGCGGTCTGACCTACGCCGCGACGTCGGCCGGCGCAGCCGACCTGCCCTCGACGTTCCTGGGCGGCACGACCACCTGGGCGTACTCGGACGACAACACCGACCCGGCCGCGGGCAGCAGCGACCGGCTCACCTGGACCTACGCCGGGTTCGACGACGCGGGCTGGCAGCGCGCCACCGGGCCGTTCGGCGCGAAGAACGGCTCGGCGACGCCGGACCTCGGCTCCGGCTTCCCCGTGACCACGGTGCTCGACCACTACGTGGACCCGGCCGCGGCGACCAAGGTCGCGATCCCCACGTACCACCTGCGCACCACGTTCGACGTCACGGCGGACCAGCTCGACCGGATCGCGTCGCTGCGCGGCGACGTGACGTTCGACGACGCGGTGCAGATCTTCGTCAACGGCACCAAGGTGGCCGGCTTCGTCGATGAGCGTGTCGAGGCCGTCCCCGACGCGCAGAAGAACCTCACCTACGCCGGCGCCAGCGCCGGCAACCCGGTGAACCAGCAGTTCAGCGTCCCGTCCGACGTGCTCCAGGCCGGCGTGAACACGCTGTCGATCGGTCTGTACAACGACCGGGCGAGCAGCTCCGACGTGTACCTCGACCTCAAGTCGCTGGTCCCCGTCGAGGTGCCCGTGGAGGAGCCGACCACCACGGTGACCGACCTCGTGCTCGGCATCGGCGCGACCCAGGCCGAGCGCAACCTCGCCTGGTACTCGGACCTGGACACCGAGCAGGTCGCCCAGATCGCGCCCGCGGGCGAGGTCGTGGACGGCGTCTTCCCCGCCGACGCGATCAGCGTCGCCGCCACGGGCGGGCCGTCGTCGAGCGGGGAGTTCTACCGCCACGCGACGTTCACGGGGCTCCAGGAGAACACCGCGTACTCCTACCGGGTCGGTACTGCGGGCCAGGCTGGTACCGAGGGCTCCTGGTCGGCCGTCTCGACGTTCCGCACGCAGGCGTTCGACGGCGACTTCGACTTCCTGTTCTTCGGCGACCCGCAGCTCGGCTCCTCCGGCAACGTTCCGCGCGACACCGAGGGCTGGGTCGACACGCTCGACGTCGCCACGGCCGCCTACCCGGACGCCGAGATGCTCTTCTCGGCCGGTGACCAGGTGGAGTCGGCGAGCAGCGAGGCCCAGTACGAGGCTTTCCTGTCCACCGACCACCTGCGCCAGATCCCGTTCGTGGCGAACAACGGCAACCACGACGTCGGCAACAAGGCGTACCGCCAGCACTTCAACACGCCGAACCTCGACGAGAGCGCCGGCCCCGGGTCCGGCACGAGCTCGGGCGGCGACTACTGGTTCGTCTACAACGACGTGCTCTTCCTCAACCTCAACTCCAACAGCCGGGACTACGCCTCGCACGAGCGGTTCGTGCGCGACGTCGTCGCGGAGCACGGCGACGAGGCGAAGTGGAAGGTCGTGTCGTTCCACCACTCGATCTACTCGGTGGGCCCGCACGCCACCGACAGCGACGTGATCGACCGCCGCAACACGTGGCCCACGCTCTTCTCCGAGCTCGGCATCGACCTGGTGCTCCAGGGCCACGACCACAGCTACGCCCGCTCGTACCTGATCCGCAACGGTGAGAAGGCCGACCCCGCCGAGGAGGCGGGCGCCGACGTGCTCACCCCGGGTCCCGGCGGCGTGCTGTACGTGACGGCCAACTCGGCGTCCGGCTCGAAGTACTACTCGGCGAACGCGGCCGGCTCGTGGTGGCTGTCGGCCTTCAACCAGGAGAACGTGCGCAACTACACGGCCGTGGAGGTGTCCGACGACGCCATCTCGGTGCGCACCATCCGCTCCGAGGCCAAGGACGCCGACCGTCCGGTGAACTCGGTCGTGGACCAGGTCACCATCGCCAAGCCGGTCGACCCGAACACCCAGAAGCTCCAGGTCGTGGTGCCGCAGGGCGCCCCGGGCGAGTTCGTCTGGAGCATCGACGGCGCCAACACGCTGGTCGACCTCGGCACCGCCGAGGCCGCCGGCGACCACTACGCCGCCGAGGGTTCGATCAACCCGATCCGGGTGACCGACACGCGCCGCGGCGGCCCGCAGTGGTCGCTCTCCGCCCAGGTGGGCGACTTCACCTCCGGTGACCAGTCGTTCTCCGGCAAGTACCTCGGCTGGACCCCCGACGTGATCGAGGCGGGCGGCGGGTCTCTCGCCGGCGCGCAGGTCGCGACCGGGTTCAGCGGCGGCCCCGGCCTGTCCGAGTCGGCGACCCTCGGCCGCGCCGCGGCCGGGCACACCACGGGTTCGGCGCTCTTCGGCGCCGACCTCGACCTCAAGATCCCCGTCGACGTCACCGACGGGACCTACCGGGCCACGCTCACGCTCACCGCGTTGAGCTGACCGAAGCGGGGGCTGACCCCGCGTCGGGCGGGCGGCGCTCTCACGAGGAGCGTCGCCCGTCCGGTGACCCCTGTCGATCCGGTCGATCCGGTCGATCTCCTTCCCGAAACCTGTCTGTCCCGCACCATCGAAGGAAGCTCCATGCCCGTGCCCGCCGCCCGCGCGACCACGCGCCGTGTCGCCGCTCGCTCCTCCGCCGCGGTCGCGGCCCTGTTCGGGGCCCTGCCCGTAGGGCTCGCGGCCCTGGCCGTCACGCTCGGGACGGCGCTCGCCGCGCCCCCGGCTGCTGCTGTGCCGGCTGTCGCTGTGCCGGCGGCCGCGCCGGTCAGCGCGACCGTGCCCACCGACGACGTCACCTGGGGTGTGCGCACCGCCACCAACGACCAGGGGACCGAGCGGGAGAACTTCCGCTACACGGTGGACCCGGGTACGAAGGTGTCCGACGAGCTCGTCGTCACCAACCACGGCGAGACCCCGCTGAAGCTCGACATCTACGCCGCCGACGGCTACACGACGACGGCGGGACAGCTCGACGTCCTGACCCGGGGCGACGCCGCTGACAGCGGGGACGAGGCCGGCTCCGACGACACCGGGTCCGACGACACCGGCTCGAACGAAACCGGCTCCTTGAACGTCGGGTCCTGGCTCGACCCCGCCGTCGACCAGGTGCGCCTCGCGCCCGGCGAGAGCGCCGACGTCCCCTTCACGCTCCGGGTGCCCGACGACGCGACGCCCGGCGACTATGCGGGCGCGATCCTGACCTCGCGCACCGTCACGGCGGAGGAGGCGGGGCTGGACTACGAGACCCGGTCCGGGATCCGCGTGTACCTGCGGGTCGCCGGGGACCTCGCGCCGAGCCTGACGGTCACCGACGCGCACGTCGAGTACCACCAGACCCTCAACCCCTTCGGGCCGGGCGACGCGACCGTTACCTACACCGTCCGCAACGACGGCAACGTCCGGCTGGCCGCGAACCAGGACGTCGGCGTCGCCGGCCCGTTCGGCTGGCTCGGCGCGCAGGGCGCCGCCGCCGACGTGCCCGAGCTGCTGCCCGGAGAGTCCTGGCCTGTGTCCGTGCCGGTCGACGGCGTGGCCCCGCTGTTCTGGCTCGGCGCCGACATCGTGCTCGTCGCCCAGCTTCCGGATGTCGCGGGCGCGACTCCGGGCGTCGCACCCGTCGAGGCCCACGCGTCCGGCTGGGCCGTGCCGTGGCTGCCCCTCCTTGTCGTGGTGCTGCTGGCCGGAGCCGTCGTCGTGATCGTGCGCCGCCGCCGAACCCGCGGGCAGCGCGAGGACGCCCGCGTGCAGGCCGCCGTTGCGCAGGCGCTCGCGGAGCGCGCGGCGGCGGAGGGCGCGGCGGCGGAGGGCGCGGCGGCGGACGGCGCGGCGGCGGACGGCGCGGCGGCGGACGGCGTGGCGACCAAGGACGCAGCGGTCGCGGACGAGGATCCGAAGGGTCCCGAAACGACAGCCACAGGCGAGTCCGAGGGTCCCGCGAGTCCTGTCGCGGCAGCCGCCGAGGAGTCCGAGTCGCCGAGGCCTGAGGTTCCGAGGCCTGAGGCACCAGGGTCTGAGGCACCAAGGTCCGAGGCGCCGGCGTCCGGGGCGGTCGCACCGTGAGGCGGCCGGCAGCGCGCCTCGCCCCGAGTCTGGCGGCGGCCACCGTCGCGCTCACCCTCGCCGCGTGCGGCGCGATCGCGCCCGGCCCGACACCGGACGACGTCGCCAGCCCCGCGCCACTGACCGGGTTCGCGGCGCGGTTCGTCGGATCGAGCCACGAGCCGGCCCCGGAGGCGACGGTCCGCCCCACGCCGGGCACGTGGGACGACGTCGCCCTCCCCGCCGGGTACACGATCGTCGTCGTCACCCGCGGCGACGACGCCGCGACGGCGACCCTCACGGACGCCGTCGAGCGCTACGCCGCGGAGCACGGGGCGGACCTGACGGTGCTGGAGGCGCGGAGCGACGACGACGTCGAACGGCGCATCGACGAGGCCGTGGCCGCCACGCCGGACCTCGTGGTCGGCGTCGGTGACGGTGTCGTGGACGTGTTCGCCCTGATCACGGCCCAATACCTGGAGACCGACTTCCTGGTGGTCGGCGCGCAGCTGCCGGAGCCGACCCACAACGTGACCGCCGTCGTCTGGCCGGGCGCGGAGTTCCGCGGAACCGGGCTGGGGAACGACGACGCCCACCCGGCCGCCGTCACGGCGGAGCGTGCCCGCGAGGCCGTCGCCGCCGGGGCGGCGAGCGTGCTGCACGACCTGACTGGCATCGTCATCGAGCTCGGCTAGCTCCTCCGGGGTGTCGGTGGGCCCGGATACAGTCGTGAGATGGCACGACACCGGATCTTCGAGATGAGCTTCGCCAGCATCTACCCGCTCTACGTGCAGAAGGTGGAGCGCAAGGGCCACACCACGGCCGAGCTGGACCAGGTGCTCACCTGGCTCACGGGCTACGACGACGCCGGCCTGCGGCAGGTGATCGACAGCGGGGTGGACCTGGAGACTTTCTTCGCGGAGGCCCCGGCGATGAACCCGAACGTGTCGCTGATCAAGGGCGTCATCTGCGGGTACCGCGTCGAGGACATCGAGGACCCGCTCATGCAGCAGATCCGGTACATGGACAAGCTGGTCGACGAGCTGGCGCGCGGCAAGAAGATGACGTCGATCCTGCGGGGGAGCGAGTCGGCCGCGATCTGACGCGTGCGGCGTTCGCTGATCGGGCTGAAGCACGGACCGAAGCCGCTCGTCCAGCATGCGAAGGGTTATCCACAGATTTGAAGTGTGCCTCGCGATGCGTATGAATGTTCGAGACAATGGTGTCAGATGAACACGACGGGCGGGCGAGGGGGTGGCACGGATGGACTCGGTGGAGAGCATGGTGTCCGGTGGTGTGTCCCCGGCGGGTTCGTTGGAGGGTGTGCTGGCCCGGATCGAGACGGCGGTCGGTGAGCTGGCCGCCCTGGTCGCCCCGGGTGTGTTGGAGGGTTGGGGTGCGCCGACGGTGGCCCGGTTGATGCAGGCGCATACCCGGATCCGCAGGGTGACCGGGCGTCTGGACGGGGTGCGGTGGTCGGTGTTGCCGCGGATCGAGGACGACGGTTCCTGGCGCAGTGGTGGCATGTCGCGCACGTTCCCTGCGTGGTTGCGGTTGCGTGAGGGCGTCTCGGCGGGCACGGCCCGTAAGGACGTGACCACCGCCCGGCGGTTGGCGCAGGCCTTGCCGGCCACGCGGGAGGGTCTGGTGGCCGGACGTGTGGGTGTGGATCACGCCCGGGTGATGACGGAGGTCGCGCCCACGAGCCAGACGCGCCAGGACGCGTTGGCGTGGTTGATCGAGACCCGCACGGGGCAGACCACGACGCCGGAGGCGTTCGTGGACACGGTCGCGGTGGATCTGCCGGACCCGGCCGACGACCCGGACGGTTCCCGCGTTCGTGAGCAGATCACGAAGGTGCTCGAAGAAGCGATCACCGCGGGAACCCTGGTCACGGGCGAGGGCCTGGTCCTGCGCGAGGCCGCGGTGCTCAACGCGGACCAGTTCCGGGTCGTCGCGCGCCGGTTCGCCACGATCACCGACCCCGACACCGATGACGTGGACGACGACAAGGCCGCCGAGGGCGAGTTCCTGGACGTGTCCAAGACGCTGGGCGGGTTCCACGTGGCGGGGTTCTTGACCGACGAGCACGGCCTGCTGCTGACCACCGCGTTGAACGCGGTGGTCGGCGCACCGGCGGTGGGCGATGACCGGGCGCCGGGTCAGCGCCGTGCCCAGGGCCTGGCCGACATCGCCCACCTCGTGCTGGACACGAACCAGGCCTCGCCGGGTGCGTCGATCCCTCCGCACCTGAATGTCACGGTGTCCTTGTCGGAGCTGCTCACCCAGGTCACCCGCACCCGTGAGGGCCTGTGCCTGACCTGCGGGCAGACGGTCCCGGGCCGGGCGGGCGCGCCGAGCACAGGTGCTGGTCCTGTGATCGTGGCTGGGGCTGCTGGGGCTGCTGGGGCTGCTGGTGGTGCGGCTGGGGTCAGCGGGTCGGTCGAGGATCCTGGCGCTCCGTCATCGCCCGGTGCGCCAGGCGGTGCCCCCACCAGTGCGAGTCCTGATGCTGCGAGTGCGGGTGCGGGTGCGGGTGCTGGTGTGCCAGGTCCGGGTGTGTCGGGGTCGGGGTTGTTGGGTTCGGGTGGTGCGGTGTTCACGGAGTCGGGTGGCCGGGTGCCGGTGGGGTTGTTGCGTCGGTTGGCGTGTGACAGTGCGGTCACCCGGGTGGTGTTCGGTGCGGATGGTGCGGTGTTGGATGTGGGGCGCGCGCAGCGCACGGTCACGGGCCAGATGCGGCGTGCGGTGATCGCACGCGATGGGCATTGTGTGTTCCCGGGGTGTGACCAGCCGCCGTCGCGGTGCGAGGTACATCATGCGGTGACGCACTGGGCCCAGGGTGGTGCCACGTCGGTGGCCAACAGTGCGTTGCTGTGCTGGTTCCACCACCAGCTCGTTGATACGCGGGGGATCGCCATGTCCTGGGCCGGCAAGCCCACGACCATCAACACCTCGGGTGTGCTGGTCGAGACCGGGTGGGTCTTCACCGATCCGCGTGGTCACCGCATCCGCCTGCCCGAACCCATCGACCCAGCACCCGCACCCGGCGAGGCTGCCGACCCCGACGACCCGTCCGTCATGCCACCAGCCACGGCAGCATGACGAATGGACTCGCCCACATCTTGGCCGGGCTGGCCGACCGAGCACGGCCGTGCTGGCCGACCCGCGTCTCGGCTGTACTCGGCCGACCCACATCATGGCCGTGCTCGGCCGGACCGCGGGGCACACGGTCTGCCGCGCGGCCGTGCGCGCGACTCTCCGATTCCGTGTTGGCCGTCCACCAGCTCCGAGCAGCGCTCGTTCGAGAGCCGTGCGAGGTCGGGACGAGCCGGGGCGACCGGTCAGACCGCGGCCGGGGCGAGCGCGTTGAAGATAACCTCGCGTTCGGCTCCTGTGGCGATGCGCCAGACCGCGTCGGCGAGGTCGTCGGGGTCGAGTACCGGCATGGGAGCCGAGCCGGGAGCAGCGTCGGGGGCAGCATCGGACGGCAGTTCGGTTGCCGGTTCGGGCGAAGCCGTCGGCACATCCGCTCCTCCGACATTCGTGCGCGCCTGGCCCGCGGTCAGCATTCGGTGGATGTCGCCGCGTTCGATGAGCCCGCCCACCACGAGCGAGCCCACGTGGACGCCGTCGGGTCCAACAGCCTCGGCGAGGGTCAGGGCGTAGGTGCGCAAGGCGGCCGAGGCCGGCGCGAACGGCCCGAGGAACGGCAGCGGGACGACGGCGCTGAGCCCCGACACGTAGACGATCGCCCCGCTGCCGCGCTCGCGCATGCCCGGCAGCACCAGCCCGGCGAGCTCGACGGCGGGGTCCACGACCTGGGCGGCGGCGGCGCGGACGTCGTCGGCGCACGTCTCGAGGATGCCGATCGGGGCGGCCGCCGGGTTGTCGGCGCCCGGCCCGTGATAGACGACGTCGACGGGTCCGAGCTCGGCCTCGACCTCGTCGAGCGCGCGTCGCAGGCCGCCGGGCCGGCGCACGTCCTCGGCGACGGCGACCGCGCGGACCCCCGCCGAGCGGAGGTCGTCCAGGTAACCGGGGTGCCGGTCGGCGCTGCGGGAGACCAGACCGACCTGGTACCCCTCCTTGCCGAACCGCCGGGCCACCGACATGCCGAGGCCGGGTCCGGCGCCCAGGACCAGCAGGGTGGGGGGAGTGCTCATTCTTGTCTCCTCGTCGTCTTGCCGCCGGGCTGCCCCGACGTGACCGTTGGGTACGGTGACGTCATCGATCCTCACGGCACCACGGACGTCTCGGAAGAAGGCACTTTCATGTCAGATGGGAACACCGGTGTGCCCCACCCCGACGCTCACCCAAACGCCCACATGGTGGCGGCCGCCGTCCGCGGCCGGCTGCCGGGGCGGGTCCCGACGGCGGACTACGAGGCGTGCCCCGTCACACACACGGTGCGGATGCTGGGCGACAAATGGACGCTGCTCGTGCTGATGCTGCTCGCCGAACGCGCGCACCGGTTCAACGAGCTACACCGGCGCGTCGACGGGATCAGCCAGCGGATGCTGACCCGCACCCTCCGGGCTCTCGAGGACGACGGGCTGGTCGCCCGGACCGTCTTCCCCACCGTTCCGCCCGGGGTCGAGTACGAGCTCACCGAACGGGGCCGCGAGCTGTTGGTCCCGCTGTCGGCCCTCGCGGACTGGGTCGTGCGGGACCGGGCGGCATAGCCTGCTCGTTCGCGTGGCGCCCGCTCGGGCGCGCCCGGCGCCGCGCGTCGCTTCCCGGACCCTTCATCGACCCCTCCCTGACCTTTCTGTCACGTCTTGAGCGGCGGAATTTCGCCGATTAGCGTCGCGTCGGATGCGCGACGGCGGCGTCGCGCCTGGAACGGAGGGCGTGCCCATGACAGGTCCAGCGAACGGATTTCCCGTCGACCGGCGGTCGCTCCTGGCGGGTGCCGCCGGGGTCGCCGGCTCCCTGGTGGCGGGCCTGGCCCTGCCCGCCGCGACCGCCTCGGCGGCGGGCGTGGCAGCACCGGGCCGGGCGCCCGACGGTACGCCGGGCGGCGGGACGACCGGAGGGGCGGCACCCGGCGCGGCGTCGTCGTCGGGCCACCCCGCAGGCCGCCATCCCGCGAGCTGGCCCGACCCGGAGCCCTACGGCCTCGCGGACACCCGGCCGGACCTCTGGCCGCGCGACGACAACTCCTTCGTGCTGCCGCTGGAGCTGCGCCCGCGGGACCGGGAGCTCGGCCGGGTCTGGATCCGCGACACCTACGTGAACTGCTTCGTCGTCGACGGCAAACCCGTCTACGTCGCCACGGGGACCACGCGGGTCCCGGGACTCCCGGCTGCCGGTCCCTGGAACGACGGCATCTTCCTGTGGCTGGCCCCGTCGCTGCGCGGGCCGTGGCGGCTGGCCGACACGACGGCGATCCGGCCCGACTCCGGCCAGGGCGCTGAGCAAGGCGCCGCGCAGGGCGCCCCGCAGGGCGCCCCGCAGGGCGCCGCGCCGGGCGCCGAGAAGGGCAAGGTCTGGTCGCCCGAGTTCGTCGGCGAGAACCGGCCCGGCCGCACCGTCGTTGCCCCGTGGCAGGAGTACTGGGACGACCACGGCCAGTTCGGCAAGCGCGGCAACGTCTGGGCTCCGGAGGTGCACTACTTCCGCGGCACCTGGTACATCGTGGCCTGCATGGGCGACCACTCCACGAAGGTCGGCTCGTTCCTGCTGATCAGCGAGGGCGGCCCCGAGGGCCCGTACCGCCTGGCCGAGGGCAACGTCGACAAGCCGTTCGGCGACCCGTTCATCGGTGGGCCGTCGTTCATCGCGCCCGGGGCGTATCACCACATCGACGGCAGCATCTACACCGAGGACGACGACGCCTGGCTGGTGCTGCACAACCACCTGTACGCGCCGTTCCGGGACGACATGGAGGACATCGTCCCGACGACGAACCTGCCGCTGTTCCAGCAGACGCCGTACACGCCCGAGCCGTACCTGGAGGGCGCGTACGTGTTCAAGCACGGGGGTAAGTACTTCCTGGTGCACGCCGCGTGGGACCGCACCTCGACGAACAGCGACGGGACCACGCGGAACGCCTACGACACGGCTGCGCCCGGCCGGGTGCAGTACCAGTACGACGCCGTCGTCGCCGTCGCCGACCGGTTCGAGGGACCGTACTCGGAGCGCTGGACCGCCGGTGTGGGCGCGGGGCACAACAACTTCTTCCTCGACCACCACGGACAGCCCTGGGCCACGTTCTTCCGCAACCCGGCCGCCGGCTACTGGGCCGACCCGTCGCGGGTCGCCGACGCGGCCGCGGCCGGCGTCGTCCGGCTGGAGTGGACGGGACCGGAAAGCAACCGCCTGTACGCGGCCCGCCGCCCGGGTCGGTCCGCACAGGACTGAACCGCCCACCCAGCCACAAACCCCGCCCAGCCACAAACCCCGCCCAGCCACAAACTGTTGAGTGCTGGGTATTTGCGGAGTCAGGCATTCAGATCACGCAAATACCCAGCACTCAACGGTTTGGTCGTCCGGGCGGGGTCGGGGTCGGGGTCCGGGTTGGCGTGGGTGGGGTTGGCGTGGGCGCGGTCAGCCCTGGCGGTCTGCCAGCGCCGTCTGGTACTCGTCGCGGATCGTGTCGCCGCCGCCCTTGGCCCACGCCGCGGCGGCGTCGGCCCAGGCGGTGACGGGCTTGCGCCCGGCCAGGATGTCGCCCTCCACGGATCCCAGCTTCTCGCCGAGCTGGCCGCCCTTGCGGCTGGCCGTGTCGCTGAACAGGCCCTGCACCGGGTTGCGCACCGCGGTGGGGACGACGGCGGCCTGGGCGTCGTGCTCCGCCTGCGCGACGTCGGGATCGCCGGCCTGGAAGTTGACCCAGGGCCCCTCGACCACGTACTTGAGGCCGAGCTGGATCTCGGTGCGGCCCTTGTCGGTGAGCACCGGGTCCGTGCCGTCGAGCTCGTGGTGCACGCCCTCGACGCCATAGGTTCGGAAGAGGTGCTCCTCGGAGCCGAACGGGGCGGCGAGGTAGTTGATCAGGCTGAGCAGCGCCTCGACGCGGCCCTCGGACTTCTTGCTGATCGACGTGATGTTCTGGACGGGCGCGCCCAGGTGGATGCCTGCCGTGCCGCCGCCCTCGGCGAGCGGGGGCGCCGCGACGGCGAGCCGGAAGTTCTCGTCGATCGGGTAGTTCGAGAAGTCGGGCCACGCGCTGAACGTGTCGTCGAGCATGCGGATGGTGCCGTTGACCAGCCAGGTCTTGCGCTGCGGCTGGGTGGCCGGGACGCCGTCCGGGTGCACGAACCCGTCCGCGACGAGGCGCCGGCCGAGCTCCAGGGCCTCCTGCTGGCGCTCGTGCAGGTTCGCGCTGGTGAGCTTGCCGCCGTCCTCGGACCAGCCGTTCGGGATCTCGTACATCTGGCGCAGGTATCCCAGCGGCACGCGCCCGAGCGCCCAGGTGTTGCCGCCCGAGAGCTCCTTGCACAGGTCGTAGAACTCCTCGGCCGACGTCGTCTGCGGGTCGATGCCCTCGCCCTCGAACCAGTCCTGGCGCGCGTAGAACACGGTGCTCTGCGCCGGCCCGCGGGGGACCGGGACGGCGAAGATCTTGCCGTTGTAGACGCAGGACTGCCAGCTCTCCGTCGGGATGTTCGCGAGGAACGGGTACTTCTTCACCGCGTCGCCCGAGAGGAACTCGGTCAGGTCGGTCGCCCGCTCCTCCAGCAGGCTCGGCAGGCCGGGGACCTCGCCGGGGAACATCTCGAAGATGTCCGGCAGCCGGTCGCCGGCCACCGTCGTCTGGAACCGGTCGGAGTAGTCGCCGGCGGGCGTGAGCGCGATCGTCAGGGCGAACCCGAGCCGCTCGTGCAGCTCCTGCCAGTAGGCGTTGTCGTCGACCGACGGCGGCACCGGCGTGTTCGTCAGGCCGAAGATGCCGACGTCCTTGCCGTCACCGATCGTCCCCTCCGCCACCTGCTGGGGACTGGCCGGATACTTCAGCATGGTGTCGGGCACGCCGTCGGTGCCCTTGATGTCCATGGGCACGCCGGCGTACGGGACGTACGTGGGCAGGGCGACGGTGGCGCTGCCGGTCAGGGCACCGCCGCCGCGGCCCTCGTTGCTGCAGCCGGCGAGGCCGAGCACGGCGAACGCGCCGAGGCCCATGCCTCCCATCAGCAGGCTGCGGCGGCTGATGTTCGTCTCCGTGAGCAAACGGTTCATGACTACTCCTCATCGAGCGGGGTAGAGCGGGGGGAAAGAAAGAAAAGCGGGAGCACAGCAGGATCGGGATGCCGGACGGCGCAGGCCGGGTCAGCCCTTCACGGCGCCCGTGAGCATCCCCTTGGCGAAGTGGCGCTGCAGGAAGGGGTAGACCAGCAGCACCGGCACGATGGAGACCACGAGGATCGCCATCTGCAGCGACGTCTGGGGCGGCAGGGCGGCGGCGTCGATGCCCAGGTCCTGGGAGCCGAGCTGGGCGCCGTCCACCACGTAGGTGCGCAGCACGAGCTGCAGGGGCCACTTGCTCGCGTCCGACATGTAGAGCAGCGCGTTGAAGAACGCGTTCCAGTAGCCGACGCCGTAGAACAGGCCGACGACGGCGAGCACCGGCTTGGACAGCGGCAGGCCGATGCGCCAGAAGAGCTGCCACTCGGTGGCGCCGTCGATCCGCGCGGCGTCGATCACCTCGTTCGGGAGCTGCACGAAGAAGGCGCGCACGACCACCACGTTGAAGGCCGAGACCGACGTCGGGATGATCAGCGCCCACAGCGTGTCCAGCAGGCCGAGCTGCTGGACCACGAGGTAGCTCGGGATGATCCCGGGGTTGAAGAGCAAGCTGATCAGCACCACGAGCAGCATCGCCCGGACGCCGAACGCGCCCTTGCGGCTCAGGGCCCAGCCGAGCGTCGTCGTCAGCGCGAGGCTCAGCGTGGTGCCGATGCCCGTGACGACGACGCTGATCCACAGCGCCTGCGTGACGACGCCGCCGGCGAAGATCATCTGGTAGGCGCTCAGGTCGATCCCGGTGGGCAGGAGCACGAAGCCGCCCGCCTCGGTGACCTGCTCCGGCGTGGCCAGGCTGGTCGAGATGATGCCGACGAACGGCAGGATCACCAGGGCGCAGGCGATCGTCAGGACGATGCCCTTGACCGTGCGTTCCACGGGGCCGGGCATCGCCACGCCGTCGATCACCGCCCGTGTGCCCGTGCGCGTGCGGCCGCGCGGCCGGCTGTCGTTCATGTTCGGGCCTGGCGTGGTCCGGGCGGGTCCTGCGGTGGTGGTCGCGCTCATGCTCGGTACACCCCTTCCTCGCCGAAGGCGTGGGCGGTCTTGTTGGCGACGAGGACCAGGACCAGCCCGATCGCTCCCTTCACGAGGCCGACGGCGGCTGCGACGCCCCAGAACCCGCCCAGGACGCCCTGGTTGTAGACGTAGGTGTCCAGCACGTCGGACACGCCGAGCCCGACCGCCTGCTGCTGGAGGATGAGCTGCTCGAACCCGACGCTCAGGGAGTCGCCGAGCTTGAGGATGAGCAGCATGATGATGATCGGCCGCATGCCCGGCAGCGTGATGTGCCAGGTCTGGCGCCAGCGCGACGCGCCGTCCACGGCCGAGGCCTCGTACAGCGACTTGTCGATGCCGGCCAGCACCGCGAGGAACAGGATGGTGGCCCACCCGGTGTCCTTCCAGATCACCTGCGACGTGATGAGCGCGTAGAAGGCGTCGGAATTGCCGATGATGTCCAGCGGCTCCCACCCGTGCGACCGCAGGAAGTTGTTGATCAGCCCGGCCCCGCCGAGGATCTGCTGGAACACCGCGACGACGATCACCCAGGACAGGAAGTGCGGCAGGTACAGGATCGACTGCACCCACTGGCGCACGCGGTTGGACACGAGGCTGTGCAGCAGCAGGGCCAGGACGATCGGCGCGGGGAAGACGAAGACCGTCTGCAGCAGCGTGATGACCAGGGTGTTGCGCAGCGCCGCCAGGAACTCGGGGTCGCCGGAGAACAGGATCTGGAAGTTCTCGAACCCGACCCAGAGGCTGCGCCCGATGCCGAGGTACGGCTGGTAGTCCTGGAAGGCGATGACGTTCCCGCCCAGGGCCAGGTACTGGAAGACGACGATGACCGCCATGCCGGGCAGTGCCAGCAGCAGCACCGCCCGGTCGCGGGCCAGCCGTCGCCACCACGGCAAGGGCCTGCGGATCTGCTGTGATCCATCGCCCCGTCCTGCGTCACCTCCTCGTGCCGCGCGGCGGCCGGAGGAGGCGCGTCCCGCGCGGGCCTCGTCGACCGCGGTCATCCCGCGGTTCCCGGCACGTCACGGACGTGCGGCGCGTTGTCAGGCATGGTGTCGCTCCTCGGTGAACGGACTGATGGTGAACTGGTTCGTCGCTGATTCGTCGCTGCTTGGTACATCGTTGTTCCACGGGTGATCTCGGTGCGACGGCCTGCTCCATTGCCACGGGGCTGCACCATTGCAGAGTGATCGATCACCGCTTGCGGGTTAGGCTAGGAGGTGATCGATCACTTCGCAAGGGCCTCTCCCGCGACGAGGTCTGCGACGGTGATCTGCGGAGTGATCTGTGGAGTGATCGGCGGAGTGATCCGCGGGGGCGTGCCAGAATGCCCGCGTGCCACACGGACGCGGGTGCTGACCAGCGGTGATGAGCAGCGAGGACGGGGCATGGCGAACGAGAGCTCGACCGGCAGCAGCGTGACCGACAGCGCGACCGGCAACGTGGCCGACAGTGCGACCGGCAGCAGCGTGACCGACAAGCGGCGCGCGACGATCTGGGAGGTCGCGAAGGCCGCCGGGGTCTCCCACCAGACCGTCTCGCGCTACCTGCGCAACGACGCCAAGATGCGGCCCGAGACCGTGGCCCGCGTGCGCCAGGCCGTCGAGGAGCTGGACTACCGCCCCAACCTGACCGCCCGGTCCATGCGCACCCGGCGCAGCGGCCGGGTGGCCGTGCTGCTCCCGGCGGTGGCCACGTACGGCCCGCCGCAGATCCTCAGCGGCGTGATGGAGGTGGCCCACGAGCACGGCTACACCGTCGAGGCGTTCAGCGTCGAGGGCACGCCCGCCGACCGCTTCGAGCGGGTGCGGGAGCTCGCCGACTCCGGTCAGGTCGAGGGCGTCCTCGCCCTCGCGCCGCTGCCGCCCGGTTCCGGCGGGCGGTTCCCCGAGCGGGCCGCGATCGTCGTGTCCGCCGACTACGACGACAAGTTCCGCGGCGTCGGCGAGCTGGCCGACGGCTCGCCCGTCGAGGACCTCGTCGTGCGCCTCGCGGAGCTGGGCCACCGCCGGTTCCTGCACGTGACCGGCGCGCTCGACTACGCCTCCGCGCGCGGCCGCCGCGACGTCTTCGTCGCCACCGTCGAACGGCTCGGGCTGGGCCCGGCCCAGGTCATCGAGAGCGACTGGTCGGCCGAGGGTGCTCGCGCCGCCGTCCTGTCCCTGCCCGAGAAGGGCCACCCGACCGCCGTGATCGCGGCGAGCGACGTCGGCGCGGCCGGCGTGGTCCTGGGCGCCCGGGAACGCGGGTGGACCATCCCGGGCGACCTCAGCGTGACCGGCTGGGACAACAACCAGCTCGGGGCGTACCTCGAACCGACGATGACCACCGTCAACGTCGACCATCGCAAGCTCGGCCGGGCGGCCATGGCGCGGCTGGTCGCGACGCTCCAGCCGGAGACGGCGGCGGCGCGCGAGGCCGAGGCGGCGTCGGACGGCCCGCTGAACACGATCATCTGGCGCGGCTCGACGGGCCCGGCGCCGTCCTGACGTCCGCCCGGCCCGCGCCCCGCGCCCCGCTCCCGCCTTCGTTGAGTGCTGGCTATTTGCGGCTCTGACGGGCAGAAGGGCGCAAATAGCCAGCACTCAACGAAGGAGGGTGGGGCGGGTCAGGACAGGGCGGCGGAGAGGTGGGCGGCTACGTCGGTCGGGGTGGGCATTGTTGCGATCTGGGCGGCCACCGTCCGGGCCGACTCCGCGTAGGACGGGTCGGTGCGGAGGGTGACGACCGCCTTGGCCACGGTCTCCGGGACGTCCGGGACCGGCTGGACGGCGATACCCGTGCCGGTCGCGCTGACGACGGCGGCCTGGAGGAACTGGTCGGCGCCCTGCGGCACCACGACCAGCGGCAGCCCGCGTGCCAGCACGCCGAGCGTCGTGCCGGCGCCACCGTGGGTGACCACGAGGTCGACGTCGTGCAGCAGCTCCGCGAGCGGGGTGAAGGCAGCGAACGTGATGCCGTCACTCGCGTTGGCGGCGCCCGCGTCGGCGGAACCAGCGTCGGCGGAACCAGCGACGTCGTAGTCCGCGGCGCTCGCGGTGAGGCCCAGCGTGACGACGAGGTCCACGCCGACGGTGCGCAGCTCGGCGAGGATCGGGGTCAGGGTCGCCGGGTCCGAGAAGTGCGTGCCGAACGTGACGAGCACCCGGGGGCGTTCGCCGGACGCGGCGACGGCGTCGCGCGCCTCCGTGCCTGTGCCCGTGCCCGCGTCCGCGCTCGTGCCCGGCCCCTGGTGCGGCTCCGGTCGCACGGGGAGCCGGTTTGCGGGCGCCTGCCAGCCGGGCGGCTGGAGCAGGTCGGGGCACGGGTCGATCTGCCATCGGGCCGGGACAGGGGTCAGGCCGCGGTCGGCGTAGCGGCTCGCGACGAGGGCGGTCATGCCGTCGGTGAACTCGGCGGGGATCGCCGGGCCGAACGCCATCGTGGCGAACGGCACGTCCAGCGCGGCGGCCACGAGGGGGCCCACGAAGTCCAGGGCCTCGGCCACGATCAGGTCGGGGGCGAACCCCCGGGCGGCGGCGACGGCGTCGTCCGCGGTCAGGTCCACGCGGGTGCCCGCGAAGAAGTCGGCCACGGCCTCCGGCCGGGGGTCCGCCGCGGCGTCGACGCCGGTCCGGCGCCCCGACTCCGCGAACAGGACGTCCGCCGTCGGCCCGGCGGGGAGCAGCTCGATGCCCTCGGCGTCGAGCAGCGGCGCGAACGCCGCCGCGGTCAGGACGGCGACCTGGTCGCCGCGGTCGCGGAACGCGCGGGCGAGCGGGAGCAGGGGCAGCAGGTGCCCGTGGGCGGGGGTGCTTGAGAAGAGTATGCGCACATTCATTAGTGTAGGACTACTGCGGATTATCGGAGCCCGTCACGGACCCTGGACCAGGCCCTGGTCAGGCCCCAGATCAGGCACCAGACCAGGCACCCGATCGGGCCCCGAGCAGCGCGAACACGAGCTGCTCCCGCAACCACGTGCGGCGCGTCTCCGGGTCCCAGCCGATGGTGCCCAGCCGCAGCCACGACTCCGGGCTGAGGTAGTAGGCCAGGACGTCGGTCGCGCGTTCGGCGCTCAGTCCCTCCCGCAGCGCGCCCAGCGTCTCCAGCCGGGCCGTGATGAGGCCGAACCGTTCGCGCAGCAGCCGCTCCGTGCCCTCGAACGTCGCGCCGATCTCGGGGTCCGCCGACGCGTTGGCGATCAGCACGGTCATCAGCCGGCTGTGCCGGTGGACGACGTCGCCGGTGCTGCCCACCGTGAGGTCGACGATCTCGTGGGCGTCGTCCGAGGCGGCGATCGCGGCCAGCGTCTCCTGGATGCTGTCCTCGCCCGACGCTCGCTCCGTCAGGCCGCGCACCAGGCCGAGCTTGGTGCCGAACGCGACGTACACGGTGTTCGGCGACACCCCGGCCTCCTGCGCGATGCGGCCGATCGTCACCCGCGCGTAGCCGTCCTGCGCGAAGAGCGCCTCGGCCGCGTCCAGGATCGCGGCGCGCGTCGCGGCCGCCGCCTGATCACGGACGGCGGACCGGTAGGGGCGAGATGTCATGCGGCCCAGCCTAAGGAGCGGCCGCCCGTGCCGGCTGGGCTGGATAAGACAGGGCTGGACGAGACAGGGCTGGACAGGATCGCCCGCCTGCGCTGAGGTAGCCCGCATGAGGTGGCGCAACGGCGAGCAGGGCTACGGCATCGTCACGAAGGTCCTGCACTGGGGGACGGTCGCGCTCCTGGCCGGCCAGCTCGCGGTCGGGTACGCGATGGACGACCACGGTGACGTGCCCGACGTCGACTGCGACCCGGTGGGGGAGGACCGCAGCGGCGGCGACACCACCGATGCCGAGGAGGACCGGTTCGACCGGTTGGAAGAGGCCTGCGAGCAGGCCCAGGACCTGCGCGAGCAGGACGCCGACGACGCCGTCGGCTCCGCGTGGTCGGACCTGTGGACGGGCGACTGGACGGGCGGCGGGGCGGGCGGCGGGGCGGGGAGCGGCACGGCCGGCGGGGCTGGCGGCCTGCTCGACGGCGCGGGCGGGCTCGCGCTGCCCGCGCTGCATGTCCTGCTCGGGCTGGCGATCGTCGCGATCGGCGTGCTGCGGGTGGTGTGGCGCAGCACCACGCCGCTGCCGGCCTGGGACCCGCGGCTGACCAGGACCGACCGGAAGGTGCTCCACCACGCCGAGCGCATCCTGCTCGCGATGCTCTTCGTGGTCCCGGCGACCGGGATCGCGCTGGTGCTGGGCAGCTCCGACCTCCTGCCGCTGCACATCGCCGCGCACCTGTGCTTCTACGCCGCGTTGGCGGCGCACGTCGGTGTGGTGGTCCGACGGCGGGTGGTGGGCCGGATGCTCTGGGGGCGGCCGGTCGCCGGGCGGTGAGCTTTCCCGGCCGGGTCGATTTCTCGCCCGACGTGCGTCCCGCCCCCGGGGCACCGACGATCGGGGGATGAGCACAGGCTCGGCGACACCGCCGTCAGGAACCGGACCGGACCCGACCCCTCCCGCCGCCGTGGCGGGCGACCGCCGGTTCTTCGGGCATCCCCTCGGCCTGATGACGCTGTTCACGACCGAGCTGTGGGAGCGGTTCAGCTACTACGGCATGCGCGCGATCCTGGTCTACTACCTGACCGACACGATCGCCAACGGCGGCCTGGGCCTCGACCAGACGCTCGGCGAGGCCGTCGTCTCGATCTACGGCACCGGCGTCTACCTGCTGTCCGTGGTCGGCGGCTGGCTCGCAGACCGGGTCATCGGCGCCCGGCGCTCCACGCTCTACGGCGGCATCATCATCGCCGCCGGCCACGTGTGCCTCTCGGTCCCCGCCGCCGGGTTCTCCTACCTGGGCATCGTGCTCGTCGCCCTCGGCACCGGCCTGCTCAAGCCCAACGTGTCCTCGATGGTCGGCTCCCTGTACGACCGGCAGGACCCGCGCCGCGAGTCGGCGTTCTCGATCTTCTACATGGGCATCAACATCGGCTCGTTCTTCTCGCCGATCATCGTCGGCGCCGTGCGCGCCGTCTGGGGCTATCACGCCGCGTTCTCCGTGGCCGCGATCGGCATGGGGATCGCGCTCGTGTTCTTCGTGCTGGGCCGCAAGAACCTGCACGGCGCGGGCGACGTCGTCCCCAACCCCGTGCTGCCGGGGGAGCGGCCGGCGCTGGTGCGGATGTTCGCGATCATCTTCGGCGCCGTCGTGCTGGTGTACCTCATCGCCGTGCTCGTGGCCGGCGGCTGGGGCGTGCACGCCCTCATCGACGCCCTGAGCTACATCGCGTTCCTCGCCCCGATCGCGTTCTTCATCATGATGTACCGCTCGCCGCGCGTGACCGACGCCGAACGCCCGCGCCTGGTCGCCTACATCCCGCTGTTCGTGGCGGCCATGCTCTTCTTCATGATCTTCGAGCAGGCCGCGACGACGCTCGCGACCTTCGCCGCCGACCGGACCTCGCGCGAGATCCTCGGGTTCACCGTCAGCCCGGAGTTCTTCCAGTCGATCAACCCGGCCTCGATCATCATCCTGGCCCCGGTGTTCGCCTGGCTCTGGGTCCGCACCAAGGACCGCCCGCCGACGCCGTACAAGTTCGCGATCGGACTGGCGCTCGCGGCGCTCTCGTTCCTGGTGCTGGCGGGGGCGTCCGCCATCGCGGGCGACAACCTCACGCCCGGCTGGGTGCTCGTGGTCGTGTACGTGATCCAGACGCTCGGCGAGCTGTGCCTCTCGCCCGTGGGCCTGGCCGCGACGACGCTGCTCGCGCCGCGCGCCTACCAGGGGCAGGCCATGGCGCTGTGGTTCCTCGCGCCTGCCGCGGGGCAGGCCATCACGGCGCAGCTCGTCCAGGCGACGGAGGGCGCGTCCGACACCGCGTACTTCGGCGGCATCGGCCTGGTCGCCCTGGGCTTCGCGGCCGTCCTCGCGCTGCTCGGGCCGTGGGTCACGCGGCACGTGCGCCGGGCCGACCAGCTCGAAGGGGTGCACACGAGCGGGGAGTGAGCAGCATCGGAAACGGCTGGCCAGGCCCCGCACCCCCGGTCGTAGAGTGACCGCATGCCGACCATCGAGACCCTCGCCGCGTTCGTCGTGGCGTCGGTGATCCTCATCGTGATTCCCGGGCCGAGCGTCCTGTTCGTCGTCGGACGCTCGCTCTCCCTGGGCCGCCCCGGCGGCCTGCTCAGCGTGCTCGGGAACGAGCTCGGCGCCCTGCCCCTGGTCGCGGCGGTCGCGCTGGGCGTCGGCACGGTCGTGGCCGAGTCGATCGTGGCGTTCACGGTGCTCAAGCTGCTTGGCGCCGGCTACCTGGTCTACCTGGGCGTGCAGGCGATCCGGCACCGGCGCGACGGCGTGGAGCCGGACGGCGAGGAGGACGGCGAGGGGCACGGCGCACCGGGCCGCCGGACGCCGTCGCGCTGGGCGATCCTGCGCCAGGGCTTCGTCGTGGGCGTGACCAACCCCAAGACGATCGTGTTCTTCGTGGCCGCGCTGCCCCAGTTCGTCGACGTGCGTGCCGGGCAGGTGCCGTTGCAGATGATGGTGCTCGGCCTGGTCTTCACGCTGGTCGCGCTGGTCTTCGACAGCCTCTGGGCGCTCCTGGCGGGCGCCGCGCGCACGTGGTTCGCGTCGTCGCCGCGCCGGCTGTCGGCGATCCGCGCCACCGGCGGCGGCATGATGATCGGCCTCGGCGGGACGCTCGCGCTCGCCGGCAGCAAAGTTTGAGCGGGCAGAGCGTGAGCGGGCAGAGCGTGAGCGGGCAGAGCGTGAGCGGGCAGAGCGTGAGCGGGAGCGCCGGGACCCGCCTCGCCGTCGTGCGCGGACCGTCCGGGGCGGGCAAGTCGACCGTGGCCGCGGAGCTGCGCCGGCGGATGGGCCGGGGGACGGCGCTCGTGCAGCAGGACTACCTGCGCCGCATCCTGCTGTGGGAGAAGGACGTGCCCGGCGGGGTCAACATCGGGCTGATCGACACCGTGGTGCGCCACTCGCTCGACGCCGGCTACTCGGTGGTGCTGGAGGGCATCCTGGCCTACGACCACTACGGGCCCATGCTCACCGCCCTGGTCGCCGACCACGCCGGGACGACGGCGTGCGCGTACCTGGACGTGCCGTTCGACGAGACGATCCGCCGGCACACGACCCGGCCGCAGGCCGCCGACTTCACGCCTGAGCAGATGGCGGACTGGTTCACCCTCGACGACCGGCTGGGCGTGGAGGAGGAGTTCGTCGTGGGGCAGGAGTCGTCGGCGGAGGAGACCGTCGGCAAGCTGTTGGCGGCGCTTGGTGGCTCCTGACGAGGTGGTCTGAGCCGGGCCTGCTCCGCCGTGTTCGTCATGGGAAATCACGGGTCGCGGCTGGTGTATTCGCGGTGGATGAATTGACCTATCTCATTGCCGACTTTCCACGCATTCGTCGGGGTGAAGGTTAAATTCCACCTGATACGTTGCAATTGGTAGTTCCCGTGTCTGGGACGGGAGCTACCGAGCGACCCCCTCCGCAGCGGGCCCCTGCGGAGGGGCAGACTTGCCCTCCGGCCATGCCAGTACGGTCTGTCCCACGCGTACGGTCTGTCCCACGCGTTGCCGGTCGACCGAAGGAGGAGATCGTTGCGCACCAGCGAGCTGGCGGCCCTCGCCGGCGTGACGATCCGTGCCCTGCGGCACTATCACCGGATCGGGCTGCTCGAGGCGCCGTGCCGCACGGCTGACGGCCAGGTTCACGATCAAGTTCAGGATCGGGATCGAGATCAGGAGTCCGAGCACGAGTACGAGTACGAGTACGAGTACGACGTGCGCCACCTGGCTCGGCTGCTCCGGATCACGCGTCTGACCGAGCTGGGCGTGCCGCTGGCCGACCTGCCGGAAGTGCTCGACGCCCCCGACGTCGCCGCGGACCTGCTGGACCGGCTCGACCGGGAGGCGGCCGCCGAGATCAGGCGGCTCACCAGCCGACGGGCCGTGATCGCCGTGCTCAGGGAGCACGGGGCCACGCCTGACCTGCTGCCCACGGAGCGCCTTCGGGGCGGCTGACGCGCCGACCGCGCGGTCGGGTTCACCGTCCGCGTGCCGCGCGGCGACGGCGGCGGCGGGCCTGTGCCGCGCGCTCCTCGGCGTCGTCGAGCTCGTCCTCGACGGCGGTCAGGTCGGCGTGCGCCCCGTCCGCCTCCGCCCGGGCCTCGTCGAGGGCGCGGTGCGCCGCGTCGCGCTCGGCGGTCAGCCGCGCGACCTCCTCGTCCAGGCGCGTGGTCTCGCCCTCCGCGTGCTCGACGGCGGCGTCCGCGGCGTGCAGGCGGTCGCTCGCGTCGTCGCGGCGGGCCTCCAGACGGTCCACCTGCGCGGAGGTCTCCTCGACGGCCCGTTCGGCGGCGTCGCTGTCCGGCTCCGTCGATTCCTCCGCCGACGCCGCCGTCGCACCCTCCGTCGCACCCTCCGTCGCGCCCGCCGTCGCGCCCGCCGTCTTCTCGGCCGTGTCCGCCGCCGCCGCGTCAGCCGCCGTCGCGCCCGACTTTGCTGTCTCAGCCTCCGTCGCGTCCGGGCGCAGCGTCACGAGGTCCGCCTCCTCGCCGAGCTCGTCGACGATCCCGAACCCGGCGTGCTGCAGGCCGCGGGAGAGGCGTCCGGCACGGACGGCCGCGCCGGCGTCCGCGTCCATGACGGCGGCCGTCAGCGTCTCGGTGAGCCGGTCGAGGACGGCGGCCGACACCGGCCGCCCGTCCACCTCGCCGGCGTCCCGCACGACGCCGACCAGTGCCTCGGTGCGTTCCCGGCGCAGGTGGTCCAGCGCCTTGATGCGGGCGCGGTCGCGGTCCTGCGTGGCCGCGCGGAGCTCGTCGCCGACGGCGGTGAGCGCCGCGACGTCGTCCGGGCGCTCCCGCACCACGTGGTTGATCACCCAGGCCGCGACCGACGGCTTGGGCAGCCGTTTGATCCGCTCCGCGCCGAGCCGGTCGCCGCCGTCCGCCACCTTGCGGGCCGCGGCGTCGCGGGCGGCCACGAAACCGTCGAGCGGCTGCGTGTACAGGGCGTCGACCGTCGCGTCGAGATCGGTCGCGTCGAGATCGGTCGCGTCGAGATCGATCGCGTCGAGATCCGTCGCGTCGAGATCAGGGGGTTCGGGCCGCGCTGTCACGGTCTCACCGTGGCACGGCCGCCGTCGTTCCGCCCGACAGGCCCCCGACGCCCCCGAACATGCCGGCGTGCCGCTCCCGACTACGCCGGCGCGCCGCCCCCGGCGCGGCGGTCCCGGTCGGCCCTGCCTGTCCAGTGCCCCACCCAGATGGCGCCGAGCAGCGCCAGCACCCCGATGAGGACCGGTGCCGCGGCCAGCGGCGCGATCGCGGCCACGGCCGAGACGAGCAGCGGCCCGCCGGTGTTGCCGATGTCGCCGCACAGCCGCCAGCCGCCGAGGAACTGCGACCGGCCCTCCTCGGGCGCGACGTCGGCGCCGAGGGTCATGACGATCCCCGAGCCGAGCCCGTTGCCGAGCGCGATGAGCGCCATCACCAGACCGACGGTGAGCGCCGAGTCGGCCAGGGGGAGCAGCAGGCAGCCGACGCCGACGGCGACCACGACGGGCACCGCCACCACCCGCCGGCCCTTGGTGTCGAGCAGCCAGCCGCCCGGGAGGGTGAGCGCGATGTCGATCGTCGCCGCGACCGCGAACAGCAGGGAGACGACGGCGGCGGAGATGTGCACGTGGTCGGCCCACAGCGGCAGCAGGCCGGTGCGCACCGACCGCGACGCGCCGATGATGATGACCGCCACGCCGAGCGTGAGCAGGGTGCGGCGGTGCTCCCAGAGCACCGAGTGCACCGGCAGCGGGACGGCGCCCCGGCGCACGCGGCCGAAGTCCGGCATCCGCGTGACGATCAGCGCGGACGCTACCGACGCGCACGCCGCGAGCAGGAACACGGAGCGCACGCCGAACAGGTGGATCAGCAGCGCGCCGAGCAGCGGGCCGACCAGGATGCCGAGGCGCATCGACCCGCCGAGCAGGGCCATGCCACGCGCCCGGTGGCTCACCGGCACGGCGTCGATGAGGAATCCCTGCCGGGCCAGCAGGAACGCCGTCCAGCTCATGCCGCTGACGAAGACGCACACGCACAGCAGCCAGACCGAGGGCACGAAGAACGCGACGAGCATCGCCACCGCGTCGACCAGCCCGGCGATCACCAGGGTGCGGCGCTCGCCGAGCCGCGCCACGAGCGCGCCCGAGGGCAGCGAGTTGGCGAGCTGCCCGATGCCCAGCAGTGCCACGACGAACGCCGCCAGCGCGGTGCCCGCACCGAGGTCGCCGGCGTGGATCGCGAGCACCGGCATGACGGCGCCGTGGCCGATCGAGCTGACGACGGACGGCAGGTAGGCGACGACGGCGATGTCGCGAAAGCGGAAGTCCCGATCGTCCCCTGAACCGCCGCTACCGCCGTCGCTCGTCACACCGCCATCGTGTCAGATAGTTAGCCTCGGCAACGACCTGGTCCGCAGTG
>NZ_JBHWZO010000066.1:0-26526 GCF_042728455.1 Promicromonospora sp. NPDC060204 | reverse complement strand
CGCCGGGCCGGTCAGCACCCCTCAGGTCAGCCCGTCAGGTCAGCAGCGCTTCGCGCCCGACGCGACAGCCAGCCCGGTGACCGACGTCGCCGTGGACTTGAAGACCACGGTGCGGCCCTCGCCCGCCTCGGCGAACATCTGCGCGCCCGGGCTGCACGAGGCGTCGCCCACGTAGCGGCCGTCCAGCGTGTACTGCTTCAGGCGCGGCATGAGCGCGTCCGTCGGCATCGTGGCGGACTGCCAGGCCTCCTTCGAGGCGTCCTCGGTGACCGTCAGCGTCGTGTCGGACGCCGTCAGCACCCACGCGCGCTTGGCCGTGGTCGAGTTCTCGTCGAACAGGAGCTCGCCCTTCCGCGTGGCGAACGAGTACGCCCGCACCGAGTTGTTCCACGCGCCCTGCTCGGTGTAGCCGGGGTCGCGGTCCGCCACCCAGTAGGCGCCCTTGGTGGTGAGCGCGGGGTAGCTGACGGTCTCGGCGCCGTTGTCCAGGCCGGCCAGGACGGTCTTGCCGGTGCGGGTGTCGAAGACCTCGACGCCGAGCGCCCAGTCCCAGCTCCCGTCGTCGTGCTGGAACACCTCGTAGCGCACGTAGGCGATGCGGCCGGCCTTGACGGTCGGCGCGGTCGCCGGGCCCACCCAGTCGTGCTCCACGGTGTGGACCGTGCTCGACCGGCCCGCGAGGTAGTGCACCTCGTCGATCCAGGTCTCGGCGTCCCACTCCGACCAGGAGACGACGTCGCCGTCCATGCCGAGCCCGGTCACGCGGCCCGCCGTGGTGTACAGGGTCGTGGCCCGCCCGCCGGACAGCGGCGCGGACATGATCCGGAAGTCCGTGTAGTCGGCCGCCATGGACAGCCACACCACCCGCTTGCCGTCGGTCTGGGCGAAGCTGTTGACCCGCCCGTCGGCCGCGGAGACCCGCCGGGGCTCGCCCCGGCCGTCGGTGCGACCCACCCAGATCGACGTCGGCTCCGTGCCGTCGGCGCTGGAGCGCGCCACGGCCCACCAGTCGCCACCGGTCGACGGCTGCATGTCGGTGTAGAGCCCGGTGTCCAGCCGGTCGAGGAGCAGCGACGTGCCCTTGCCCGGCAGGTTCTTCTCCCACGCCTCGGTGACGCCGCGCGAGTCGAACGCCCGCTCGACGACCTTGAGCTGCTTGCCCTTCAGGCCGTAGGACCGCGCTGCGGCGATCACGGCCTCCCGGGCGTCCACGAAGTCGGACAGCGGCGTGAGGTACTCGGTCAGCGCCCGGTAGACGATCTTGTCGGCCAGCTCGCCGCCCAGCGACTCGCGGACGTCCCACAGCGCGCCCGAGACGATGGTCGAGTTCAGGTGCACGCCGCCGTAGTCGAAGCGCGCGTCGGTGTCGATGAGGTGGTTGAAGTCCGCCGTCGTCATGCCGTCGTCGAGGTCCCGCAGGGCGCAGTCGACCGGGGCCGTGGTCCGGCACAGGTCGCCGCCCAGCAGGCTGGCCTCCGGGTCGCTCATCGGGATCCCCGACACGTCGACGTCGATCGCGTTGCCGAAGTAGTCGGCGATCGCCTCGTTCAGCGCGCCCTGCTGGCCGCTGTAGAGGAAGCCCGCGGTGTGCTCCACCACGCCGTGCGTCATCTCGTGGCCGACGACGTCGAGGTCGGCGGCGAGCGACTTGTACTCCGAGTCGCCGGTCCCGTAGACCATCTTGGTGCCGTCCCAGAACGCGTTCACGAACGGGTTGCCGCCGTAGGTGATGCCCACGAAGGAGTCGAGCGCCATGCCGTCGTCGTCCAGGCTGTCGCGCCCGTGCTCCACCTTGTAGTACTCGAACACCTGGGCCGCGGCCCAGTGCGCGTCGACCGCGCCGAGGTCGGTCAGGTCGGTGCCCAGCGTGCTCGACGGCGACGCGAAGGGCGCGATGCCCTCGGGCCACTGACCCGCGGTGTCGTAGTAGTCGTTGTGCGTCGCGTCCCAGGTGGTGATGGGCACGGTCCGGCCGTCGGCCAGGGTGTGGCCCACGTCCGTGGTCAGGTAGGTGCCCGTGGCGTCCACCCGCTGCAGCCCGACGTCGACGGTGGTGCCGTCGGCCTTGGTCCCCGTGCCGGTCACCGGCGTCACGCCGTTGCCGGACGCCGGCGGCTCCGTCTCACCCGCGGCGGCCGTCGCCTCCTGGTCGGCCCGCAGGGCCTCGACCTGTTGCGGCGCGGCCAGCGTGCGCAGCCGGCTGGAGCTGAGCAGGACGGCGCCGGACGCGGCGTCGACGTACACGTCGGTGAGCACGGGCTCGCCCGTGACCGGCGCCGTACCGCGCACCAGCACGTGGCGGGCCAGGAGGCCGGTCCCCGACGGCACGACCGCGAGGCCCTGGTCGCTGCCGGTGAGGTCCGGCGTCGCCGCCGACGGCGCCGTGCCGGGCCGCACCCCGCCCGCGACGACGGCCGCGCCGCCGGTCAGGCTCTTGCCGATCCCCTCGACGGCCCGCTCGACGGCCGTGGCCGCGGGCAGGGTCTGCGCCGTCGTGTCGACGTCGAGCCCGGTGAAGTAGGAGCCCGAGGTGCCGGTGACGGTCCGCTCACCGCCCTGCTTCTCCATGCGGACGACGTACTGGCCGCCCAGCACGGGCAGCTTCTTGTACCGCTGGTCCAGCCGGACGGTCTCGCGGGTGCCCTCGCGCTGCACGTCGGCGGTGACCAGGGTGGCGTCGGGGTCGGCGATCCCGTAGCGCGAGCGGTGGCCCTCGAGGTGGGTCCGCGCGGCGGCGGCCGGGGCGAGGGCGGCGTCGACGGGCTCGTCGAGCCCCTCGACCAGTCCGGGCGTGTCCGTCTCGGACAGCGGTGTGGCCGTGGCCGGCAGCTCGGCCGTCGCGCCGGCAGGCACAGCGGCCGGTGCGGCGTGGGCGGCGGGAACCGCGGCCCCGAGCAGGGCGGCCGCCGCCAGCACGGCGACCGCACGGTTGGGTCTCTGGATACGCATGGGCTTCTCCTACGACCCTCTCGGGCCGGACTGATCTGGTACCGGCCGCACCCTCGCGCCCGTCGGACGAGACAACTGTGCTGACCGACGACATACCGGACAAGGAGAAGATTGCGCACCTGCGCAGATGAGCAGCCCGGATGTCGCTACGCGCGCGTCCGGGCGAGCAGGCCCTGTTCGGCCGCGAACAGCCCGATCTGGAACCGGGTGCGCGCGCCCAGCTTCTCCGCGAGCGCCGTGACCTCGGCCTGGACCGTGCGCCGGCTGATGTCGAGCGTGCGGGCGATCGCCTCGTCGGTGAGCCCGCCGGCCATGAGGTCGAGGATGGACCGCGTGCGCTGCTCCAGCCGCACCCGGGGCAGCGGCGACCAGGCGGCGGCCGGGCCCTCCCCGGCGACGTCGGCGTCGCCGTCGGGTGACCCGCCGTCCGCCCCGGCGCCCGCCCACATGGACTGCGGCATCGCCGCGTCCCACACCCGCTCGAAGAGGTCGGTCAGCGCGCCCACCAGCGCGGGGGCGTGCACCACGAGCGAGGCGCTGCCGGCGTCGTCGCCGGCGGCGGGGAGCATGGCGATCTTCTGGTCCACGACGACGAGCTTGAGCGGGACCTGCGGCGACAGGCGAAGTCCGGCGCCGGTCTCCTGCCCGCCGAGCGCGGTCTCGAGGGAGACCGGGTCGATGAACGTGGCGCTCTCGTACACGCTGCGCAGCTCCACCGTGGGGCTCATCGCGGGCCGGTCCACCTCGTCGAGCAGCTCGGGGGTGGGCTGGAGGTAGGGCGGCCGGGCGAGGTGCAGCACCTCGTGCGTGGCGGTCTCCATGAGGTGCCAGTACAGCGCGCCGACCTGTTCCGCCCCGACCACGACGTCCACGAGCGCCGTGTCGCCCGCCTGGCCGGTGGCCTCCTGGTAGGCCTTCTCGAGGTGGTCGGCGTGCAGCTCCCAGACGGCGATCTCCAGGCGGCGCCGGGCGAGCAGGGTGGTCAGCACCGAGCGCGGCGGCAGCGCCGACCAGTGCCGGGAGCGGGACCGGCCCGGTGCGGGGACCCGCACCACGAGCCCGTCCGCGTCGAGCGCGGTCAGCGCGGCACGGACGTCCGCGGCGTTGAGGCCCACCGCCGCGGCGATCCCGGCCTCCGGCACGGCGTCGCGCCCCACGAGGTGGTCGAGCACACGGACCGTGGGGGGCGTCGCGACGTCCAGCGACCGGCGCACGTCGTCCGAGATCATGGCTTGCCTCCTTGGCACAGGTGCTCGCGCCAAGTCACCCTTGCCTCGGCGGCGGGCGGACGAGGCCCGCTCGCTCGTTTTTTCGGAGACTTTAGCCCTTCAGCGCGGGCATATCGCCGTAATTCACCCGCTCGCGCTCGGCGCCCGAGGCCGCCGTGACACGGCGGCGGCGGGCCGGGTAGGGCACCGGGTGGGCGACCATCCAGGCGGCTCCGGTGCAGACCAGCTCCTTGTACCGGGCGGCGAGGCGGCCGCCGGGGGCGGCGTCCTTGGCCCGGTCGTCGGTCGTGACGAGCTGGATGACGGCGTCGCGCCGGCCCAGGCTGATGCACTGGTGCACGTACCCGAACGGCATGTGCGGGAGCTTGCCCCCGGTCAGGCGCGCCGCGATCGAGTCGGCGGCCTGCCAGGCCATCGGGATGCCGGACGCGCACGACATGCGCAGCACGTTGTCCACGGGGCCGTGCGCCAGCGCGGCGTCGCCCGCGGCGTAGACGTCCGGGTGGGAGACGGAGCGCATGGTCTCGTCGACCACGATGCGCCCGTCCGCGCCGACCCGCAGGCTCGTCGCGGCGGCGATCGGGTGCACGCCGAACCCGGTGGCCCACACGGCGACGTCCGCCGGGATCGTCGCGTCGCGGGTCAGCACGGCGACGGCGTCCACGCCCGTGACGTCGGCGTGCTCGTGGACGGCGACGCCGAGCCGGTCGAGGACGGCGCGCAGGTGGCGCTGACCGGCCGCCGAGAGCCAGTCCCCGAGCCCGCCGCGGACAGCGAGGCCCACGTCGAGGTCCGCGCGGGCCTCGGCGATCTCGGTGACGGCCTCGATGCCGGTCAGCCCGCCGCCGACCACGACCACGCGGCCCCCGGGAGCGAGCCCGGCCAGCCGCTCGCGCAGGCGGAGCGCGCCCGGCCGGCTCGCCAGCTCGTGGGCGCGCTCGGCGACGCCGGGCACGCCGTGGTCGGCGAGCGCGCTGCCGAGGGCGTAGACGAGCGTGTCGTAGGCGAGCACGTCCGCGCCGTCCGCCCCGGTCAGGGAGACGGTCCGGCGGTTGACGTCGACGGCGGTCACGCGGGCCACCCGCAGGCGCACACCCGTGCCGGCGAGCAGATCGCCGAGCGGCCGGGGGCGCAGGTCCTGGCCCGTGGCCACCTGGTGCAGGCGCACCCGCTCGACGAAGTCCGGCTCGGCGTTGACCAGGGTGAGCTCGACGTCGTCGGGGTGCAGGCGGCGGGCCAGCCGGCCGGCGGCGGAGGCTCCGGCGTACCCGGCCCCGAGAATGACGATGCGGTGCTTCATGGGATCCCTCAGCTCGTGTCGGTGGGACGTGCGTGCCTCCTGAACCGGACAGCACCCTCATCCCTGACACCCCGCGCCTGTGACGCCGCTCACAGGGGCCGGCCCCACCTCACCGGTCCGGCCTCACCAGCCGCGGATCAGCGGCTCCCCGTGCTCCGTGGCCGCCCACTGGCGACCCGCCCGGCCGAGCTTGTCCGGGTTGACCTGGCTCAGCACGGCGGTGATCCCGTCGGCCGTCGCCTCCAGCGTCATCACGCCCACCAGGCGGTCGCCGACCACGACGACCAGCGCCGGGAGCCCGTTCGCCGTCCAGGCGTAGATGTCGGGGCTGCCGCCCAGCATCGCGCGCTTGGCCTCGGCCGGCCGGAACAGGCCGCGCAGGAACTTGGCCACGGCCGTGGCGCCGAGCACCGCGGTCGCGCGCGCCGCGACCTTGCCGCCGCCGTCGCCGACCCCCACGACGTCGGCCGTCAGCAGCTTGACCAGGGGTTCGAGCTGCCCGCTCGTCGCCGCCGCCAGGAACTCCTCCACGACCGGCCGCGCGGCCGCCAGGTCGACGGCCGCGCGGGTCCGCTCCTCCGCCAGGTGCTGCCTGGCCCGGTGGAGCACCTGCTGACTGCCGACCTCGGTGAGGTCGAGCATCTCGGCGATCTCCGCGTGCGAGAACGCGAACGCCTCGCGCAGCACGTAGACGGCCCGCTCGGTGGGCGTCAGGCGCTCCATCAGCACGAGCATCGCCGTGGACACCGAGTCGCGCTGCTCCGCCGTGTCCGCGGGGCCGAGCATCGGGTCGCCGCCGAGCAGCGGCTCCGGCAGCCACTCGCCCACGTAGACCTCGCGGCGGGCCCGCGCCGACTTGAGCTGGGTGAGGCACAGGTTGGTCAGCACCCGGGTCAGCCAGGCCTCGGGCACCCGGATCTGCGCGCGGTCGGCCGCCTCCCAGCGCAGGAACGTCTCCTGCGCGGCGTCCTCGGCCTCCGCCGCCGACCCGAGCAGCCGGTAGGCGATGGCCTCCAGCCGTCCCCGGAGGTGCTCGAAGAGCTCCAGCTCGTCCTGGCTCGGCGACTCGGTCGTCATGTCGCGACCCTACTGCCCGAACTCACCCGCTGGAACGGTCCGGTTCGCGCGACGACGGACGGCCCCGGCCCTACGCTGTTCCCACCATCGAACCGTGCCCGGCCGGCCCGGCACGGTCGCCGGGAGGAGACCCAGCATGTCCTTCGTCACCCGTGGATTCTCCGGTCGTCGCCGGGAGCCCGACACACGGCTCCCGCCGGGCCAGACGCTCGTGCAGGACTGGCCCGTGCTCAGCGCCGGACCCACCCCGCACGTCGACACCGCGGACTGGGAGCTCACCCTCCAGGACGAGACCGGCACCGACCACCGGTGGAGCTGGGACGAGCTCCTCGCGCTCGGGGTCGAGGACGTCACCGTGGACATCCACTGCGTCACGCACTGGTCCCGGCTCGACATGGGCTGGCGCGGGGTGAGCCTCGACAAGATCTTCGAGAACGTGGAGTCCGAGCACGAGTACGTCATGGCGCACTCCTACGGCGGCTACACCACGAACGTGCCGCTGGAGGACCTGCTCGACGGCAAGGCCTGGATCGCCACGGAGGCAGACGGCGCGCCGCTCGACCCGGAGCACGGCGGTCCGGCCCGGCTGCTCGTGCCGCACCTGTACTTCTGGAAGAGCGCCAAGTGGGTGCGGGGCCTGACGATGATGCCGGACAACGACCCGGGCTTCTGGGAGCAGTACGGCTACCACCTCTACGGGGACCCGTGGAAGGAGGAGCGCTACTGGTGAGCGCGCCGTCCGTGACCCTGGGCCGGTCCCGGCCGCGCCCCGCGTGGCATGTCGCGACCGTGGTCGAGACGCGCCGCGAGACGCCGTCGGCCGCGCGCCTCGTGCTGGACGTGCCCACGTGGCCGGGCAGCGAGGCGGGCGCGCACCTCGACGTGCGCCTGACCGCCCCGGACGGCTACCAGGCGAGCCGGTCGTACTCGATCGCCGCGGCGACGCCGGCGGGGCAGGTGGTCCTGGCGGTCGACGAGCTGCCGGACGGCGAGGTCTCGCCCTTCCTGGTCCACGACCTCCGCCCCGGCGACCAGCTCGAGCTGCACGGCCCGCTGGGGGCGTTCTTCGTCTGGCGGCCCGGCACGGGCGACCGCCCGGTCCAGCTCGTCGCGGGCGGCTCCGGCGTCGTGCCGCTGTACGCGATGGCCGCGGCGCACGGCGCCGCCGCCGACCCGGCGCCGTTCCGGCTGCTGTACTCCGTGCGCACCCCGGACGACGTGTACTTCGCGGACGAGCTCGCGGGCCTGGCCGGACCGGCCTTCGAGCTGGACCTCGTCTACACGCGCGAGGCGCCGGCCGGCTGGCCCGACGCCGTCGGGCGCCTCACCCGGGAGGCCCTCGCCGCCCGGACCGTCCCGGCCGACCAGCGGCCGCACGTCTACGTCTGCGGCTCGACGGGCTTCGTCGAGACGGTGGCCCGCTGGCTGCAGGAGCTCGGCCACGCCGCGGCGGACATCCACACCGAGCGCTTCGGAGGTCTTTGATGACACACCACCTCGACGGCAACGTGCTCGCAGGCGCGCTCTCCGAGGTCTTCACGACCGACGTGACGGCCGCGCGCGGCCGCTGCGGCGGCTGCGGGCACATGGCCGCGCTCGCCGAGGCCATGGTCTACACCGACGCCCCCGGGCTGGTGGCCCGGTGCGCCGGGTGCGACCAGGTGCTCGCGACGGTCGTGGACACCGGCGACCGCGTGATCCTGAGCCTCGCCGGCCTGAGCGCCGTCGAGCTCCGGCGCTGACCTCCCCTCGCTCCACTTGACCTCTGCCACGCGGCGGCGGAGTGTGGAACGGACGGCAGCGCCGTCCGGACGCTGCCCCGAGCACAGGGAGAGTCCGTCATGTTCGTACGCACTACCGAGGTCCAGGGAGATCCCGCCGGGATCGACGACGGGCTGCGGATGGTCCGCGAGGAGGTCTTCCCGGCAGTGACAGCCATGGACGGCTGCGTCGGGATGTCGTTGCTGGTCAACCACGAGTCCGGGCGGTGCATCGCCACGACGGCGTGGCAGTCCCACGACGCGATGGTGATGAGCGCCGACGACGTGCGCCCGCTGCGCGAGCGCGCCGTGCAGGCGCTGGGGAGCACCGGGGGCGGCGACGTCCACGAGTGGGAGGCCGCCGTCGTCCACCGCGACCACGCCACGCCCGACGGCGCCTGCGCCCGCCTCACCTGGCTGAGCGGCGGCCAGGACATGGTCGACCGCTGTATCGACCTCTACCGCATGGTCATCCTGCCGCAGCTCCAGGAGATGGACGGCTTCTGCAGCGGCAGCCTCATGGTGGACCGCGAGGCCGGCCGGGCCGTCGGCACGACCGCCTTCGACAGCATGGGAGCCGTCGTGGCCGCCCGCGAGGCCACGGCCCGCATCCGCGAGCGCGTGGTCAGCGAGCTCGGCGCCACGGTCGACAACCTCGAGGAGATGGAGATCGCGTTCGCGCACCTGCACGTCCCCGAGATGGCCTGAGGTCAGGGCTCAAGGTCGGTCAGCCCCCGGCCGCTGCGCAGGTCGAGCGGCACCGAGACCTGGTCGTGCGCGATCAGCCAGGTGCCGCCCACCCTGCGGAGGCCGAACGTGGCCCGCACCCACATGCCGCTCGTCACGGACCCGTCCTGCAGCGTGCCGCTGAGCCGCCCGAAGGCGTGCCCGAACGCGACCGACCCGTCGACGGCGAGCGCCAGGTCGCGGAACTCGTAGCCGACCTCGGCGAACACAGCGAACACGCGCGCCCAGTTCGCCAGCTTGGCGTCCACACCCACGTGCTGCAGCGGCGGCTCGACGTCGAACGACACGACGTCGTCCGCGTAGAGCCGCCGCAGCGCGTCGAGGTCCTTGGCCCGCAGCCCGTCGACGATCCCGTCGAGCACCCGCCTGATCTGGGCCTCGTCGTCCTGTCGTCCCGTGGTCGTCACTGTCTGTGAGGTCATCACTGTCCGTCCCTTCCGTCCGGTGGTTCTCACAGGGGTGACGGACGGGAGGCGCGGAACGTGACCGTCAGCCCTCGGCGCGGTCGGCGCGGTCCTCCTTGGCGACCAGGGTCAGCACGTCGTACGTGGCCACCTGCTCGTCGCGCTGGTTGGTGAGCACGGCGTCCCAGCGCACCTCGCCGTAGTCCTCGTCCTCGCGCGGCGTGATCTGGGCGGCGGTCAGCCGCACCCGGATCGTGTCCCCGGGCGACACCGGCGTCAGGAAGCGCAGGTTCTCCAGGCCGTAGTTCGCGAGCACGGGCCCCGGCGCAGGGTCGACGAACAGCCCGGCCGCGAACGACACGAGCAGGTACCCGTGCGCCACGCGCCCGGGGAAGAACGGGTTGGCCGCGGCGGCCTCCTCGTCCGTGTGGGCGTAGAAGGTGTCGCCCGTGAAGTCGGCGAAGTGCGTGATGTCGTCCAGCGTCACCTCGCGCGGAGCGGACTCGACGGCGTCGCCGATCCGCAGGTCGGCCAGCGACCGGCGGAAGGGGTGGCCCGCGTCGGCGCGCGACGGCGCCCCCGCCCGCCACCGTCCGGTCAGGGCGGTCAGCGCCGCGGGCGTGCCCTGCACCGCCGTGCGCTGCATGTAGTGCTCCACGGCGCGGACGCCGCCGAGCTCCTCGCCGCCGCCCGCGCGGCCCGGCCCGCCGTGCACCAGGTGCGGCACCGGGGAGCCGTGGCCCGTCGAGGAGCGCGCGTCGTCCCGGTCGAGCACCAGCACGCGCCCGTGCATCGGCGCGATCCCGGTGACGAGGTGCCGCACCACCGCGGGGTCGGCGGACGCGACGGTGGCCACCAGCGAGCCGCCGCCGAGGTTGGCCAGGCGGACGGCGTCGTCGAGGTCGCGGTAGCCGATCACCGAGGCGACCGGCCCGAAGGCCTCGACGTCGTGCACCGCGGGCGCCGCGGGGTCGGCGAACCGCAGGAGCAGGGGCGCGACGAACGCGCCGTCGGGCGCGGGTCCGCGGCTGCCGTCGGCGTGCACCACCTCGGGCTCCGCGAGGTCGCCGACCACGATCTGCCCGCCGCCGGCGACGAGCTCGCGGACGCTGCGCAGCACCTCCTCCTTCTGCCCCGCGCTCGCCAGGGCGCCCATCGTGACGCCGTCGGCCCGCGGGTCGCCGACCACGATGCGCTGCGCGATCCGCTCGCGCACGGCCTCGATCACGGCGTCCTCGCGGTCGGCCGGGACGATCACCCGGCGGATCGCCGTGCACTTCTGCCCGGCCTTGACGGTCATCTCCGTGACCACCGAGGCGACGAACGCCGTGAACTCAGGGCTACCGGGCTCCACGTCCGAGCCGAGCACCGCCGCGTTGAGCGAGTCCGTCTCCGCGGTGAGCACCACGCCCCGGCGGATCACGGCGTCGTCGATCGCGAGCACCCGCGCCGTGGACGCTGAGCCGGTGAAGCTCACGGCGTCGCGCACGTCGAGCACGTCGAGGAACCCGCGGGCCGGGCCGCTGACGAGCTGCAGCGCGCCGTCGGGCAGGAGGCCGGAGTCGACGATCGCCCGCACCGCGGCCTCGGCGAGGTACGCGGTGGCCGAGGCCGGCTTGACGATCGTCGGCACGCCCGCGAGGAAGGCGGGCGCGAACTTCTCCAGCATGCCCCACACCGGGAAGTTGAAGGCGTTGACCTGGAAAGCGACGCCCTGGCGGCGCACGCGGACGTGCTGACCGCCGAACGACCCGTCGCGGGACAGGTTCTCCGGCGGCCCGTCGACGAGAAGCTGGGCGTTGGGCAGCTCCCGGCGCCCCTTCGACCCGTAGGTGAACAGGACGCCGATGCCGCCGTCGATGTCGACCAGGGCGTCCCGCCGGGTGCCGCCGGTGCGCAGGCTGACCTCGTAGAGGTCCTCCTTGACGCCGGTGAGGTGCTGGGCGAGCCGCTTGAGCAGCAGGGCGCGCTGGTGGAACGTGAGCGCGCCGAGCGCGGCCTGGCCCACGGTCCGGCCGTAGTCGGCGACGGCCCGCAGGTCGACCGGGCTGCCAGAGACCGCCGCGACCGGCTCCCCGGTCGAGGCGTCCCGCACGACCTGGGCCTCGGCGTCCGACGGCGGGCGCTGCCAGGCCCCGAGGACGTAGCTGTCGAGGGTGCGCACCGGGGTCTCCGTCGCGGTCATGGCGTCTTCCTTTCGGCTGTTCCGACGTCTGTGCAGGTCACTCGTCCCACGTGAAGAACCCCTCGCCGCTCTTGCGCCCCAGCCGGCCCGCCTCGACCATCGCCCGCAGCAGGCGCGGCACGGCGAACCGCTCCCCCAGCTCGCGCTCCAGGTGCTCGGCGATGCCGAGCCGCACGTCGAGGCCCACCAGGTCGGTCAGGCGGAGCGGCCCGACCGGGAACCGGTAGCCGCGCACCATCGCGGTGTCGATGTCGGCGGGCGAGGCGACGCCCTCCTCGACCATGCGGATCGCCTCCAGCGCGATCACCACGCCCAGACGGGAGCTCGCGAAGCCCGGGGTGTCGGACACGACGATCGAGGCCTTGCCGAGCGCGGCGACCCAGACGCCGGCCTCGTCGATCAGGGCCGGCACCGTCGCCCGGCCGCGCACGATCTCCACGAGCGCCGACGCGGGCACCGGGTTGAAGAAGTGCAGCCCGACGAACCGCTCGGGGCGCTCCAGGTGGCCCGCGAGGGTGTCGATGGACAGCGACGACGTGTTGCTGGCCAGCCAGGCGGCCGGCGACAGCACCCGCTCGACGCGCGCCAGGACCTCGACCTTCGCGGCGAGGTCCTCCGGCACCGCCTCGACGACGAGGCCCGCCGGGCCGACGTCCGCGACGTCGGTGGTCACGCGCGCCCGTCCCGTCAGCTCGGCGGCGGTGCGCGGGGTGGTGCCGCGCTCGACGCTGGCGGTCACCGCCCGCTCCAGCCCCGCCAGCGCCCGGGCCGCCGACTCCGCGTCGCGCTCGACGACCACGACATGGGCGCCCGTCAGGAGGAAGGCGTGGGCGATCCCGACGCCCATCCGGCCGCCGCCCACCACACCGATGTCCCGGGGCAGCGTCATCACTTCCTCCGTTCCAGGAACGCGGTCATCCGCTCGCGCTTGGCCGGCGACTCGAACAGCACGGACTGCGCCAGGTCGTCGACGTCCGGGTGCGCCGCGCGCGGCGCCCGGAAGACCTGCTTGGTGTAGCGGACCGCGATCGGGTCCTGCTCGGCGATCCGGTCGGCCAGCGCGTCGGCCGCGCCCACCAGGTCGGACGACGGGTGGACCGCGCTCACCAGCCCCGCCGCCAGCGCCTCGGGGGCGTCGAGCACGCGGCCGGCGAGCAGGATCTCCAGCGCGAGCGTCTCGCCGACGAGCTCCTTGAGCCGCCAGGACGCGCCCGCCGCGGCGATGATCCCGAGCCCCACCTCGGGCTGGCCGAACCGGGCGTTCTCGCCGGCCAGCCGGAAGTCGGTCGCGTAGGCCAGCTCGGCGCCGCCCCCGAGGGCCCAGCCGTCGACGGCGGCGATCACCGGCATCGGCAGGCGGGCGATCCGCTCGAACAGCCGGGAGTTGATCCCGGCGAGCGCGTCGTCGCGACCGCGCTCGCGCAGCTCGGCGATGTCCGCGCCGGAGGCGAAGACCCGCTCGGAGCCGGACAGGACGAGGATGCGCGGCCGGGCCTCCAGCTCGGCGCACACCTCGTGCAGCTCGCCGACCATCGCCCGGTCGATCGCGTTGCGCACCTCGGGCCGGTCGAGCCGGACGTGGAGGCGGTCCGCGCGGTCGTCGACGCGCCGCAACGCTGCTGCCATGGCCTCATCACCTGGGGGGTCGCACCGGCGTAGCGTCGTCGCGCTACTTACTGACCGTTCGTTCTGTGCAGCATGGCATGCGAGACGGCCGGGTTCAAGAGCACGGCTTCGTCAGCGGCGGGCGTCCGGCTGGGCGCGCAGCCCCTCGAACGCCATGGCGACGACGGCGTCGGCGAGCTGGTCGGCCGTGAGCCCGCCGCCGGGGCGGTACCACTCGACCAGCGAGTTGACCATGCCGAAGAGCAGGCGCGTGGCGGTGCGCGCGTCGACGTCCGACCGGAGGGCGCCGTCCGCGACCGCCTCCTCGACCAGGCGCGCCACGGCGTGGTCGAACTCGCGACGGCGCGCGAGCGCCTCGCGCTCGACGTCGGTGTTGCCGCGCAGGCGCAGCAGCAGCGTGACGAAGGGCAGCTCCTCCACGAGCACGCGCACGGCGCCGCGGAGCACCCGTTCGAGCCGGTCGAGCGCGGTCGGCGCGGCGGCGTCCGGCCGCCCGTCCGGCGCGTCGCCCGACCCCTCGCCTGGTTCCGCGCCCGGCTCCTGGAGCAGGGCCTCGAGGTTGCCGAGCGCCCGCTCCAGCGCCAGCCGCAGCAGCTCCTGCTTGCCGCTGACGTGGTAGTAGATCGCGGACTTGCTGGTCCCGAGGCGTTCGGCCAGCTCGCCCATCGACGTCGCGTCGTACCCGCGGTCGTTGAACGCCTGGACGGCGACGGCCAGCACCGCGTCCAGGTCGTACGCCACGCGCCCCGCGCGCCCGTTGCCGCCCCGTCGAGCGGGTGCGGGAGCGGCGGCCGATTCATCCATGCGAGCCAACCTAACCGACGGCGGGAGCGTTGCCGCCGCCCCCACCCCGGTGCTAGCCTGACTGAACGATCGGTAAGTAGGGCTCCAGCACAGGAGACGGTATGCCTGCACACGACCCGCCCACGACCGCTGCCCCGGAGGCCGACCCCCTGGAGGCAGCGCGGCTCGCGGCGTTCGACGCCCTCATCGCCGCCGACCAGCGGATCGAACCCACGGACTGGATGCCGCCGGCGTACCGGAAGGCGCTGGTGCGGCAGATGTCGCAGCACGCGCACTCCGAGATCATCGGCATGCAGCCGGAGGGCAACTGGATCACGCGCGCCCCCAGCCTCAAGCGCAAGGCGATCCTCATGGCCAAGGTGCAGGACGAGGCCGGGCACGGGCTCTACCTCTACTCGGCCGCCGAGACCCTCGGGACCACCCGGGACGAGATGCTCGACGCCCTGCATTCCGGCAAGGCCAAGTACTCCTCGATCTTCAACTACCTCGCGCCGTCCTGGGCCGACATGGGCTCGATCGGCTGGCTCGTGGACGGCGCCGCCATCGCGAACCAGGTGCCGCTGTGCCGCGCGTCCTACGGCCCGTACGGGCGCGCGATGGTGCGCATCTGCAAGGAGGAGTCGTTCCACCAGCGGCAGGGCTTCGAGATCCTGCTGGCGCTGATGAACGGGACGCCGGAGCAGCAGGCCATGGCGCAGGAGTCGGTGAACCGCTGGTACGCGCCGGCCCTGATGATGTTCGGCCCGCCCGACGCCGAGTCGCCCAACTCGCGGCAGAGCATGGCCTGGAAGGTCAAGCGGTTCTCGAACGACGAGCTGCGCCAGCGGTTCGTCGACATGATCGTGCCGCAGGCCGAGATCCTCGGCATCACGCTGCCCGACCCCGACCTGCGCTGGAACGAGGAGCGCGGCCACCACGACTTCGGCGAGCTCGACTGGGACGAGTTCCACGCCGTCCTGCACGGGAACGGGCAGGCGAACGCGCTGCGCCTGGCCAAGCGCCGCGCCGCGCACGCCGAGGGCGAGTGGGTGCGCGAGGCCGCCCGGGCGTACGCCGAGCGGACCGCGACGAACGAACGGATGGCGTCATGACCGAGGAACCGCGCCGGGAGACCTGGCCCCTGTGGGAGGTGTTCGTGCGCTCGGCGCGCGGCCTCTCCCACGTGCACGCCGGCTCGCTGCACGCGCCGGACGCCGAGCTGGCGGTGCGCAACGCCCGCGACCTGTACACCCGCCGCAGCGAGGGGGTTTCGATCTGGGTGGTGCCCGCCGCCGCGATCACGGCGTCGGACCCCGACGCGAAGGATGCGTGGTTCGAGTCCCCGCGCGGCAAGGACTTCCGGCACGCGACGTACTACACGGCGTCGCAGGCCGTGCCGCACCTCTGAACCGTACCGCCGGCCATCGGCCAGACGGCCCGACGCTCGATGGAGAGCCCATGCAGAACCAGCACCAGTCCCCGTCCGCGGTGCTCACGCCCGAGGCGATCGCCGCCCGGGTCGCCCCGCAGGACAGCCCCGCCCGGGCCGCCGACGACGTCGCGCGGTACGCGCTCGGCCTGGGCGACGACGCCCTGGTCCTGGCGCAGCGGCTGGGCTCGTGGATCGCGGCGGCGCCCGAGCTGGAGGAGGACGTGGCGCTCGGCAACATCGCGCTCGACACCCTGGGGCACGCGCGCGGCCTGCTGACCTACGCGGGTTCCGCCTGGGACCAGACCGAGGACGACCTCGCGTACTTCCGGGACGAGGCGGACTTCCGGTGCCGGCAGATCTTCGAGCGGCCCAACGGCGACTTCGCCTGCACGATCGCCCGGCAGCTGATCGTGTCGGCCTACTTCACCGTGCTCTACCGGGGTCTGGCCGGCAGCTCCGACCCGACGCTGGCGGCCATCGCCGCCAAGGCGGTCAAGGAGGTGGACTACCACCTGGACCACGCCACGCTCTGGACCGTGCGCCTGGCGCTCGGCACGGAGGAATCGCGGCGGCGGATGACCGCCGGGCTGGAGGAGATCTGGCCGTTCGTGGACGAGCTGTTCGCCGCGGATCCCGCCGCCGACGCCGTCCCGGACGTAGCGGTGCCGCCCGCCGGGCTGCGCGAGCCGTTCGACGCGCTGCTGCTGCCGGTGCTCGACCGCGCCGAGCTGCCCGTCCCGGGGGTCGCCGCCGTCCGCGGCGGGGGCCGGACCGGAGTGCACTCCGAGGCGCTGGGCCCGCTGCTCGCGGAGATGCAGGTGCTGGCCCGGCGGCACCCGGGGGCGGTGTGGTGATGAGCACCGTCGACAGTGCCGTCGAGGTCGAGCGGGTCGCCCGGCCCCGCCCGGGGACCGAGCCGGAACGCGCCGTCTGGGACGCCGCGGCGGAGGTCACCGACCCCGAGGTGCCGGTCCTGACCATCGAGGACCTCGGCGTGCTGCGCGGCGTGCGGTTCGTGGACGGGTCGCCCGTCGTGGACATCACGCCCACCTACTCGGGCTGCCCCGCCGTCGACGCGATCCGCGACGACATCGTCGCCGTGCTCCGCGAGCGCGGCTTCCCCGGGGCGCGCGTGGACGTGGTGCTCTCCCCCGCGTGGACGACCGACTGGATGAGCGACGCCGGCCGCCGCAAGCTCGTGGAGCACGGCATCGCGCCGCCCGGCCGCCGGGCCGGCGGCGTCGTCGCGCTGGGGCTGGGCGTGCGGTGCCCCCGGTGCGGCTCGCTGCACACGCGCGAGCTCGCCCGGTTCGGCTCGACGTCGTGCAAGGCGCTGTACGTCTGCCAGCGCTGCCGGGAACCCTTCGACCACTTCAAGGAGCACTGATGCCGGTCGCCGACGCCGGTGTGCCCGCCGCGCCCGGCACGCGGCGCCGCGCCCGGTTCCACCCGCTCACGGTCGCGGCGGTGCGCACGCTGACCGCGGACGCCGTCGAGGTGACGTTCGACGTGCCGGACGACCTCGCCGACGCGTACTCCTACGCGCCCGGCCAGTACGTCGCGCTGCGCGCGCGGGTCGACGGCGAGGAGGTGCGCCGCACCTACTCGATCTGCCAGGCGCCCGTGCCCGGCTCGCTCAAGGTCGGCATCAAGCGCGACATGGGCGGGCTGTTCTCGCCCTGGGCGATCGACCACCTCGCGCCGGGGATGACGCTCGACGTGATGAGCCCCGAGGGCCTGTTCGTGTCGCACCGCCCGCCCGGCCAGGGCGGCCGCGTGGTCGGGGTCGCGGCGGGCAGCGGCATCACGCCGATGATGTCGCTCGTGGAGCACACGCTCGGCGCGACGGCGGACAGCACGTTCGACCTGGTCTACTCCAACCGGACCACGACGGACACGATGTTCGTGGACGAGCTCGCCGATCTCAAGGACCGCTACCCCGCCCGCCTGGCCCTGCACCACGTGCTCACCCGCGAGCGCCGGGGCGCGGAGCTGCTCTCGGGCCGTCTCGACGCCGACCGGCTGCGCCGCATCGTGACGGCCCTGATCGGGCCGGACGACGTGGACGAGTGGTTCCTGTGCGGGCCGTTCGAGATGGTGCAGACCTGCCGGGCGGTGCTGGAGGAGCTGGGCGTGCCGCCGGAGCGGGTGCGGCACGAGCTGTTCACCACCGGCCGGCCCGAGCGTCCGACGGCGCCGCACGGTGCCCCGCCGGCGTCCGACGTCCCGGGCGGCGAGTCGCACTCGATCTCGTTCCGGCTCGACGCGGCGACGTCGACCGTGACCAGCCCGGCCGGGGCGCGCGAGAGCGTGCTGAACGCCGCCCTTCGGGTGCGCGGCGACGTGCCGTTCGCGTGCGCCGGTGGCGTGTGTGGCACATGTCGGGCAAAACTGGTCTCGGGCACGGTGGAGATGGCGGAGAACTACGCGCTGGAGCCCGAGGAGCTGGCGCGTGGCTACGTCCTGACGTGCCAGGCGATCCCCACCAGCGAGGAGATCTTCGTGGACTACGACTCATGATCACGCTCACGATCGAGGACGACGTCGCCGAGGTGGTGCTCGACGCGCCCGGCCGCCTGAACGCCCTGGACGAGGTCGGGCTCGCCGAGCTGGACGACGCCTACCGGGAGGCGGAGGCCGCGGGCGTGCGGGCGCTGCTCCTGCGGGGCGAGGGCCGGGCGTTCTGCGCCGGCCGCGACATCTCGGGGGTGGACCCGGCCACCGACGACGCGCTGGGCTACCTCCGCAACCGGGTGACCCCGCTGCTGTGGCGCATGGCCGCGTTCCCGGCGCCGACGTTCGCCGCGGCCCACGGCGCGTGCCTGGGCGTGGGGCTGGGCCTGCTCATCGCCACCGACGTCGTCTACGTCGCGGACGACGCGAAGGTCGGCTCACCGTTCGCGAACCTCGGGGCGACGCTCGACTCGGGCGGGCACGCGCTCTTCGTCGAGCGCCTGGGCGCGCACCGCACGCTCGACCTGGTCTACACGGGCGAGCTCATGAGCGGGGCCGAGGCCGTCGCCGCCGGGCTGTTCTCGCGGGCGGTGCCGGGTCCGGAGCTGCTCTCCTTCACGCGCGCCCGGGTCGAGAGGGTCGCGCGCGGGGCGACGAGCGCCTTCCTCGCCTCCAAGCGCCTGGTCGCCGAGCTGCGCGACGAGCGGATCGCGTTCTGGGCCTCCGTGGCCCACGAGAGCGAGGCGCAGGGCGACCTCAGCCTGACCGACGACTACCGGGAGGGCTTCGCGGCCTTCCAGGAAAAGCGGCGCCCGAAGTTCACGGGCCGCTGATCGTGCCGCCGTCGGCCGGCCGTCGGACTGAGTCACGTTCAGCAGGCTGTCGGCGGCTGTCAGCCCGCGGGTGATGGTCGTCGACTGCCTGCTGAACGTGAGTCAGCCCGACGTCAGAGGCGGACTATCGCCGGGAGCGGGTTTTCCAGCGCGTCCGCGACCTGGCGCATGAAGCCCGCCGCCGTGCCGCCGTCGCAGACGCGGTGGTCGAAGACGAAGGACATCTGCGTGATCTTGCGCGGCACGATCTGACCGTCGACCACCCAGGGCCGGTCGATGATCCGGCCGAAGCCCAGGATCGCGACCTGCGGGTGGTTGATGATCGCGGCGCTGCCGTCGACGCCGAGGCTGCCGTAGTTGTTCAGCGTGAACGTGCCGGCGGTGAGCTCCTCGGGCGTGGCCTTCCCGGCCCGGGCGCGCGCGGTGAGGTCGCGCAGCGCCCCGTCGAGCTCGCGCGTGGTCATCGCGTCCGCCCCGAGCACGGCCGGCGCGACCAGCCCGGCCTCGCCCTGGACGGCGATGCCGAGGTTGACCGTGTCGCACACGACGATCTCGTCCCGCTCGGCGTCGAACCGCGCGTTGAGCACCGGGTAGGCCTCCAGGCCCGCGACGACGAACCGGGCGATGTGGGCCAGCAGCCCGGGCCCGGGGTCGTCCGGGGTTCGGGTGGCCTCGCGCAGCTCCCAGAGCGCGGTGGCGTCGACGTCGACCCAGACGGTCGCCTCCGGGATCTCCGCGCGGCTGCGCGAGAGCACCCGCGACGCCGAGCGCCGGAAGCCGCTGAGCGGGATGCGGTGCTCGCCGGGGGCCGACGACGCGACGGCGGGGGCCTCGCCCGGAAGCACCGCCGGGACCGAGGCTGTGCGCGCCCGCTCGACCGCGGCCCGCACGTCCGAGCGGGTGACGGTCCCGCCCGCGCCCGTCGGCGGGATCGCGGCCAGGTCCAGGCCGGCCTCGCGGGCCAGCCGCCGGACGATCGGGGAGATCACGCGGACGGGCCGGCTGTCGTGCGCGGGTTCGGGGTGCGGGACGCCGTCGTCGGCCGGGGCCGTGACGGCGGCCGGCACGGCGAGCGCTGGGGGCCGTGCCCCGCGCGGCCTGCGCCGTCGCCCCGTGCCGGGGTGCGCGGAGGTGCCGTACCCGACCAGCACGTTGCCGGAGCCGGCCTGCTCCTCGGTGCGGTAGGCCTCGGCCGCGGGATCGGGCTCCGGATCGGGCTCGGGCTGCGGGTCGGGCTGCGGGTCCGGTGCGGACTCGGGGGCATCGCCCGCGATCGTGATCAGCGGCCGGCCCACCTCCACGCACTCCCCCTCGGCCGCGTGCAGCACGCCCACCCGGCCGGCGTACGGGCACGGCACCTCGACCACCGACTTGGCCGTCTCCACCTCCGCCACGGGCTGGTCCATGCTCACGACGTCGCCCACGGCGACGAGCCACTGCACCACCTCGGCCTCCGTCAGGCCCTCGCCGAGGTCGGGCAGCAGGAAGGTCTGCTCGGTCGTGGTGCTGGTCATGCGTCCTCCCACTGCAGGTCGTCGACGGCGTCGAGGATCCGGTCGACGGACGGGAGCTGGAGGTGCTCCAGCTTGGGCGGCGGGTACGGGATGTCGAAGCCGGTGACGCGCCGCACCGGGGCCGCGAGCGAGTGGAAGCACCGCTCGCCCACCCGCGCCGCGATCTCGCCGGCCACGCTGCCGAACCCGGCCGCCTCGGCGACCACGACGGCACGCCCGGTCGACTCCACGGCCGCGCAGACCCCGGCGTCGTCGAACGGGACGATCGAGCGCACGTCGACGACCTGGAGGCTGCGGCCGTCGCGCGCGGCCGCCTCGGCGGCCTCCAGCGCGACCGGCACGGACGTGCCGTAGGCGATCAGCGTGGCGTCGGTGCCCGGACGGCGCACGACGGCCGTGCCGATGCCCGGCCCGCCGCCGTCCGCCAGGGACACCTCGCCCTTGGCCCAGTACAGCTTCTTCGGTTCGAGGAAGACCACCGGGTCCGGCGAGGCGATCGCCTCGCGCAGGAGCCAGTAGGCGTCCGAGGGGTTCGACGGCGCGACGACGTGCAGCCCGGGCGTGTGCGCGTAGTAGGCCTCCGACGAGTCGCTGTGGTGCTCGACGCCGCCCACGCCGCCCGCGTACGGGACCCGGATGACCAGGGGCAGCTCGACGCGGCCGCGCGTCCGGTTCCGCATCTTCGCGATGTGGCTGACCACCTGCTCGAAGGCGGGGTAGGCGAAGGCGTCGAACTGCATCTCGATCACGGGCCGCATGCCGTTCATCGCGAGGCCCACGGCGAAACCCGCGATGCCGGCCTCGGCGAGCGGGGTGTCGAAGCAGCGGTCCTCGCCGAACTCGGCGGTGAGCCCGTCGGTGACCCGGAAGACGCCGCCGAGCGGGCCGACGTCCTCGCCCAGCACGAGGACCGTGGGGTCCTCGGCGAGCGCGTCGCGCAGCGCCCGGTTGATCGCCTGGGCGGTACTGAGCGTCTCGCGCTCCACGGCGGTGCTGGTCATCAGGGGGCGTCCTCTCGGCTCGGCTCGTCACGGCCCGGCTCGTCACGGCTCGGCTCGTCACGGCTCAGCTCGTCCTGCACCAGGGCGAGCTGCTCCACGAGCTGCGGCGTCGGCTTCGAGTAGACGAAGCGGAACAGGTCCTCGGGGTCCGGGACGACGTCGATGTTGAGGCCGTCCCGGGTGTGCCGCGCGAGCCGCTCGGCGGCGTCGGCGTGGGCCGCGGCGCGCGCGTCGTCGAGCAGGCCGGCCCCGCGCAGGTAGGCATCCAACCGCAGCAGCGGATCCTTGGCCGCCCAGGCCGCGACCTCGTCGTCGCCGCGGTAGCGGGTCGCGTCGTCGGCGTTGGTGTGGGCCTGCATGCGGTAGGTGCGGCCCTCGACGAGCTGCGGCCCTTCGCCGGCCCGGGCACGGCCGACCGCCGCGGACAGGACGCTGAGCAGGGCGGCGAGGTCGTTGCCGTCCACCTGCTCGCCGGGCACGCCGTAGCCCACTCCCTTGTGCGCCAGCGACGGCGCGACCGTCTGCCGGGACAGCGGCACCGAGATCGCGTACTGGTTGTTCTGCACGAAGAAGACCACTGGTGCACGGAAGACGGCGGCGAAGTTCAGCGCCTCGTGGAAGTCGCCCTCGCTCGTGGCGCCGTCGCCGCACATCGCCAGCACCACCGCGCTCTCCCCGCGCAGCCGCGCCGCGTGCGCCACCCCCACGGCGTGCGGGAGCTGCGTGGCGAGCGGGGTCGCCAGGGGCGCGACGCGGCGCTCGTACGGGTCGTACCCCGAGTGCCAGTCGCCCTTGAGCAGGCCCAGCACCTCCACGGGGTCCACGCCGCGCGCCACGGCCGCGGCGGTGTCGCGGTAGGTCGGGAAGAGCCAGTCCTCTTCCGTGAGCACCTGCGCGGCCGCGACCTGGCAGGCCTCCTGCCCGTACGACGACGGGTAGACCGCAAGGCGCCCCTGCCGCACGAGCACCGAGGCCTGCTCGTTGAAGCGGCGGGCGGTGACCATGCCCGCGAGGCCGCGGAGCAGGTCGTCGGCCGCGGGGAGCGCGGCCGGGTCGTCGGCCGTGGGCCGGCCGTCCGGGTCGAGGAGCATCACCGGCTCGCGGGACGGCAGCATGAGATCTTCGCTGATCACCATGTAGATATACTGGTCAAAGTTCCATTCGGATTCCATCAACGGCGAGGATCCGAGAACCCGTCCAGTCATGACCGGGTCACACGATCCAAATGTCCAGCACAGAAGGGGCTGAGGGCGTGGTGGCGAGACAAGTGGCAGCGGGCCTCGACGACGTCGACCGGCGCATCATCGACGAGCTGCGCCGGGACGGCCGGATGTCCATGCGAACCCTCGCCGAGACGCTGCACATCTCGCGGGCCAACGCCTACGTGCGTGTCCAGCGGCTGGAGTCCACCGGGGTGATCCGCGGCTACCGCGCGGAGATCGACCCGGTGCTCGCCGGGCTGGGCACGTCGGCGTACGTGACGGTCAACCTGGACCAGGCGCAGTGGCGCTCGGTCCGCGAGGAGCTGCGCACCCTGCGCGGCGTCGAGCACATCGGCCTGGTCGGCGGGGAGTTCGACCTCGTCCTGCTGGTCCGCGCCCGCGACAACGCCGACCTGCGGCACCTGATCCTGGACCAGATCCAGGGCATGAACGGCATCGTGAACACCCACACGCTGCTGGTCTTCGAGGAGCCGGTGCCCGCAGGCCCCGCGCCGGCGGCGCCGGCGAGCTGATGCGGCCGGTCCCGGCGAGAGGGGACACTGTGTCGATGTCAGCCCGCCAGCCCACCAGCCACGACGTCGCGCGCGCCGCCGGAGTCTCGCAGTCGACGGTCAGCTACGCCCTGTCCGGCAAGGGCACGATCGCGCCCCGGACCCGCGAGCACGTGCTGGCGGTCGCGGCATCGATGGGCTACCGGCCCAACCTCGCCGCGCGGTCGATGCGCACCCAGCGCTCGGGCCGGCTCGCCGTGGTCACCGGCGTGACGGTGGACAACCGGCTGCGCATGCTCACCGGCGCCGCGGAGGTCGCGGCCGAGGCGGGCTACGCCGTGGACACCCACAGCGTCGACGGGACGGCCGAGGCCCGCACCGAGCGCGTCGTCGACCTCGCGCGGGGCGGCCAGGTCGAGGGCGTGCTGACGTTCCTCCCGGTGGTCCCGGACGCGCTCACCCTCGACGAGGACTCCGCCCCGGTCGTGGCCGAGACGGCGCTCGACGAGCAGCTCCGCACCACCGGCGAGCTCGCCGACGCGGGCCTGCTCGGCACCGTGATCTCGGCGCTGGTCGCCGCCGGGCACCGCCGGTTCCTGCACGTGGCGGGGCCCGACCACTTCGCCTCCGCGCGCTCCCGGCGCGACGTCTACCTCGCGGAGGTCGACCGCCTCGGCGTCGAGTCGCTCGGCGTCGTCGGCAGCGCCTGGTCCCCCGAGTCGGGCCGCGAGGCCATGCTCGCCCTGCCCGACGACGCCCCGCCGCTCGCCGTGATCGCCGCCAACGACTACGTGGCGCTCGGCGTGCTGCGCGGGGCGGCGGAGCGCGGCTGGTCCGTCCCCGGCGACCTGGTCGTCACCGGCTGGGACGACGCCGACTTCAGCGCGTTCACGACGCCGTCGCTCACCACCATCCCCGTGGACTTCGTCGAGGCCGGACGGCGCGCGATGCGCCGGCTCGTCGCGGCGGTGCGGCACGAGGAGCCCCCGGCGCACTCGGCGCCGCTCCAGCGCGTCGTGTGGCGGGAGTCGACGGGGGCGCTCACACCCGCCGTCGTCGGCTGACGACCGACCGGCCCTTGACATCCCGCGCACCGGACATGACGATGTTGAACCGTTGCATCATACGTATGATGCGATCCGCGACGTCGCACCGTTCCGCTGGTCGGCGTCGTGACGTCGTCGTCCAACCGGAGGAAGCATGCTCAAGATCGGCATCGTCGGGACCGGCGGTATCGCCGGAGCGCACGCCGAGGGATACCGCCGCTTCGCGCAGGAGTGCGAGGTCGTCGCCGTCTGCGACATCGTCCCGGGCAAGGCCGCGGAGCAGCGCGCGCGGCTCCAGGTGCCCGGCGCGCGGGCCTACGAGAGCATCGAGGAGCTGCTGGCCGCCGAGCCGGACCTCGACCTGGTGAGCATCACGACGCCGCCGTCGACCCATGCGGAGCTGACCATCACCGCACTGCGGGCCGGGGTGGACGTGCTGGTCGAGAAGCCGATGGCGCCCTCGCTGGAGGAGTGCGACGCGATGATCGCGGCCGCCGCCGAGCACGGCCGCGTGCTGTCCGTCGTGGCGCAGAACCGCTTCCGGGACGACATGGCCACGCTCAAGGAGGTGCTCGACTCCGGCCTGGCTGGCCCGGTCTCGCACGTCCAGGTGAACTCGGCGTGGTGGCGCGGCACGGCCTACTACGACCTGTGGTGGCGCGGCACGTGGGAGTCCGAGGGCGGCGGCTGCACCCTGAACCACGCGATCCACCACCTGGACCTGACGCAGTGGATGCTGGGCGCGCCCCGCGCGGTCACGGCCGTGCTGACCAATGCCGCGCACGAGAACGCCGAGGTCGAGGACCTGTCCGTCGCCGTGCTCCAGTACGACCGCGCGCTGGCCGAGGTGACGAGCTCGGTGGTGCACCACGGCGAGGAGCAGGCGATCGTCGTGCAGGGTCGCGAGGCCCGCATCTCGCAGCCGTGGAAGGTGGTGGCCTCGGCCGCCTCGCCCAACGGCTTCCCCGCCCCCGGCGGCAACCCGGAGCGCGTCGCAGAGATCGAGGCCCTGGCCGCAGCCCGCGAGCCGCTGGCGCACGTGGGCCACAACGGGCAGATCGGGGACACGCTGGCCGCCGTCCGCGAGCGCCGCGAACCCGCCGTCACCGGCGCCGACGGCCGCCGCGCCGTGGAACTGGTGACCGCGATCTACCAGGCCGGGATCGAGCGGCGCACGGTGGACCTGCCGCTGCGGCCCGACGACCCGTACTACCGCACGGGCACACTGGTGGCACGTGCGCCGCACTTCTTCGAGAAGACCGCGTCGGTGGGCGACCTGCCCGGCGCGATCACCGTCGGCAGCAGCCAGGAGGCGAACTGATGAGCGCGAGCAGCGGTGCCAACTACGCACCCGAGCCGGTACCCGACCCCGTGGTGGGCGCGGGCGACTTCCCCTTCGCCGCGGTCCGGCTGGACCACGGCCACATCTACGGCATGGCCGAGGGCCTCCAGGCCGCCGGCGGCACCGTGAAGTGGGTGTACGACCCGGACCCGGCCAAGGTGGAGGCCTTCCGGAAGAAGTTCCCCGACGTGCGCGTCGCGCGCAGCGAGGACGAGGTGTTCGACGACGACGAGGTGCGGCTGGTCGCCGGCGCCGCCGTCACGTCCGAGCGCTGCGCCCTGGGCCTGCGCACCATCGAGGCGGGCAAGGACTACTTCACGGACAAGGCCCCGCTGACCACGCTCGACCAGCTCGCGGCGGCCCGGGAGGCCACCGCGCGGACCGGCCGCAAGTACGCCGTGTACTACTCGGAGCGCATCCACGTCGAGGCGGCGGTCCTGGCCGACCAGCTCGTCGAGCGCGGCTCGATCGGCCGCGTGCTGCAGGTCATGGGCCTCGGCCCGCACCGCCTCGGCACGGGTCGCCCCGACTGGTTCTTCGAGAAGGACAAGTACGGCGGCATCCTCTGCGACATCGGCAGCCACAACTTCGAGCAGATGCTGCACTACGCGGGCGCCAAGGATGCGCAGGTGACGCACGCCGCCATCGCCAACTACAACCACCCGGAGCACCCGGAGCTGGACGACTTCGGCGAGGCCAACATCGTCATGGACAACGGCGCGGCGGGCTACTGCCGGGTCGACTGGTTCACCCCTGACGGCCTGAGCACCTGGGGCGACGGGCGCACGTTCATCCTCGGCACCGAGGGCTACATCGAGCTGCGCAAGTACGTGAACGTGGGCACCGACGAGGGCCCCGGGCACGTCTTCCTGGCCAACCGCGAGGGTGAGCACCACCTCGTCGCCAAGGGGAACGTGGGCTACCCGTACTTCGGCAGGCTCATCCTCGACTGCCTGGAGCGCACCGAGAACGCGATGACGCAGGAGCACGCGTTCAAGGCTGCCGAGCTCAGCGTCCAGGCCCAGCTCGCGGCCCGGGTGCTGACGCCCGACGCCGAGGGCGCGGGGATCGGCTGACCGTTCGCCTCGTGCGCCGGGCCCGGATCTCCGGGCCCGGCGCTCCCACTCCCC
>NZ_JBHWZO010000065.1:0-26543 GCF_042728455.1 Promicromonospora sp. NPDC060204 | reverse complement strand
GCTCCTGTGCTCAGTGGGTCAGTGCGTCAGCTTGAGGCCGATCACGCACCCGATCAGGCCCACGATCAGCAGCACGCGAACCACAGAAACGGGCTCGGCGCCGGTGACCATGGCCCAGACGACGGTGGTCGCGGCCCCGATACCAACCCAGACGGCGTAGGCGGTGCCCACGGGCAGCTCCCGCAGGGCGAACGCGAGCCCGCCCATGCTGGCCACGAGGGCGACGCCGAAGACGATGCTCGGGACGACGTTGCTGAAGCCTTCCGAACGGCTCAGCGCTGTGGCCCAGACGGCCTCGAGAAGGCCGGAGACGACAAGGACGATCCAGGACATGGTGTGCTCCTCAGATGCCGTCTTGTCGCACACCGGGTACGGCAACCCTCGTCCGGGAACCCCTGCGGGTTCTGCCCCTAGTCTCGCACGCCTCAGCCGGCCGGCTCACGGCCCGCCCACCGCACTGGCGCGGTCACCAGTACGACGGGATCGGCGGGCGAAAAGTTCACCCGAATCAGGTGATTTATCGGGCCAGCCCCGGCTTTCGTGCCCTCGCGGCCAAAACCTCCCGCTCTGCGCGGGCGCGATGCGGTCCCCGCAGTTACTTTGAAAATGCGGATCGGGCATACCACCGGTGCGTTCCGAAACATCGGAAGGCCGTCGAGAACGGGGCGAGTCATGGATTTCTGGGATTTCTTCTGGCTGATTGTCTACAGCTTCTTCTTCGTGGCGTACCTCATGGTGTTGTTCCAGATCGTCGCGGACCTCTTCCGTGACCACGAGCTGTCCGGCTGGTGGAAGGCCCTGTGGATCATCTTCCTGATCTTCCTCCCGGTCCTCACGGCGCTCGTGTACCTCATCGCCCGCGGCCGGGGCATGGCCGAGCGGAGCGCCGCGGGGATCGCGCAGGCACAGCGCGACACCGAGAGCTACATCCGCGAGGTCGCGTCCGGCCCGTCGCCGTCCGAGCAGATCACGAGCGCCAAGGCGCTCCTCGACGCCGGCACCATCACGCCGGCGGAGTTCGAGCGGCTGAAGGCCAAGGCGTTGGTCTGACCGTGACCGAGCCCGCGGCGGAGAACCCGCCCGACGTGACCGCCCGTCTGGCTGCCCTGGAGCGCGAGAACGCCGAGCTCCGGCGGCAGCTGGACGCGGCGCCGCACGCCGGGGCGGGTCCGGCTGCACCGGCGGGTCCACCCAGGAACCGGGCGCGGAGCGCGACCGCCGTCGTCCTGATCCTCCTGGGTGCCCTGCTGGCCCCGGTCGGGGTGGTCGCCGCGTGGGCGGAGCGCACCCTCACCGACACGGACCGCTACGTCGCGACGGTCGCACCCCTGGCCCAGGACCCGGTGGTGCAGCAGGCGGTGGCGGGGCGGATGACCACCGCCGTCATGGAGCAGATCGACGTCGGCGCGCTGCTCAAGGACGTGCAGGACGGCCTGAACGAACGCGACATCGCCCCGCGGGCCTCGCGGGCGATCACCGCGCTGGAGGGCCCGCTGACCAGCGGCGTGGAGTCGTTCGTCCGCAACGCCGCGGACCGGGTGGTCGAGAGCGACCAGTTCGAGAACGCCTGGGACCAAGCCAACCGGGTGGCGCACGAGCAGCTCGTGCAGGTCATGCAGGGCAATGGGGGCGACGTCGTCCAGGTGGGCCAGAACGGGCAGCTCACCATCCAGCTCAGCGGGCTGATCGACGTGCTCAAGCAGCGGCTCGTCGACCGCGGCCTCACCCTGGCGGGCAACCTGCCCACCATCAACGCCTCGTTCACCATCATGGAGTCCAGCCAGCTCACCGAGATCCGGAACCGGTACGCCCAGGTCGTCGCCCTCGGCACGTGGCTCCCGTGGATCGTCCTGGTCCTGCTGGGCGCCGGCGTCGCCGCCGCGACGCACCACCTGCGCGCCCTGGTCGTCGCGGGCCTCGCCCTCGCGGCCGCGATGGTGGTCCTGGGGATCGGCCTCGCGGTCGGGCGGGGCCTGTATCTCGACGCGCTCAGCGGGAAGGTGATGCGGCTCGACGCCGCGCAGGTCGTGTTCGACCAGCTCGTCTCGTTCCTGCGCGTCACGCTGCGCACCGTGGGCGTGCTCGGCCTGGTCGTCGCCGTGGCCGCCTACCTGGGCGGGTCGAGCGCGTCGGCGCGCGGCCTGCGGTCCGGGATCAGCAAGGGGATGAGCCGTACCCGCCGGTGGGCCGAGGGCCGGGGCGTGTCCACCGGCGCCACGGGCGTCTGGCTCGCCCGCTACCGCGGCGTCGCGCGCGCCGCCGTCATCGCGCTCGGCGCGCTCGTGCTCCTGCTCGCGTCCAGCCCGACGCCGGCGCTGATCGTCGGTGTCGCGGCCGGGGCCGTGGTGCTCATCCTGCTGATCGAGCTGGTTGCGCGGCCGGGAGCCGCCGAACCACCGCCGTGACCGCCTCGCGGCCGGCCCGGTTGGCGCCGACAGTCGACTGCGACGGCCCGAACCCGATGAGGTGCACCCGCGGCTCGTCCGCGACCTGCGTGCCGGCCATGGTGATGCCGCCCAGCTCGTTGCGCAGCCCCAACGGGCCGAGGTGGGCGAGGTCGGCCTTGAACCCGGTGGCCCAGAGGATCGCGTCGAGCGGCGTCAGGCTCCCGTCGGCCTCGCGGACGCCGTCCGGCTCGATCGCGGTGAACATGGGCCGCCGCTCCAGGGCGCCGCGCTCCTTGGCGGCCAGCGCGTACGGCGTCCAGATCAGCCCCGTGTAGGAGACGACGCTGCCGGTGGGCCGGCCCGCCGCGACGTCGGCCATGACCTTGACGATGGTCTCGCGGCCCAGGGTCTCGCTGCGGAACTCGTCGTGGAAGACCGGCTCGCGCCGCGTGTACCAGCGGGTGGTCGCCACACGCGAGATCTCCTCCAGGAGCTGGAGCGCGGAGATGCCGCCGCCGACGACGGCGACCCGCTGGCCGGCGAAGTCCTCGGCGCGCACGTAGTCGCGGGTGTGGAGCTGCCGCCCGCGGAACGTGTCCTGGCCCGGGTAGCGCGGCAGCACCGGGTTGGTCCAGGTACCGGTGGCGTTGATGACTGCGCCGGTGGTCCACGAGCCGTGGTCGCTGGTCACCACGAGGTCGCCGTCCGGGTCGTCGTCGGCGCGGCGCACGGCGACCACCCGGACCGGGCGCAGGATCGGGAAGCCGAAGGCCTCCTCGAAGCCCGCGAAGTAGCGCGGGACGGCCAGCCTGCTGGGTTCGGCGGCGTCGACGGCGGGCTGGGCGAGCCCCGGCAGGTCGAAGATCCCGTTGACCGTGGCCATCCGGAGCGACGCCCAGCGGTGCTGCCAGGCGCCCCCGGGCGCCGGGTTGGCGTCCAGCACCACGAAGGTGCGCTCCGCCTCCGGCTGGTCCACGGCGCTCACGAAGCCGCGGCGCTGCAGGTGGTAAGCCGCGGAGAGCCCGGCCTGCCCGGCCCCGATCACCACGACGGTCGCCCGCCTCACGTCGCTCACACCAGCCTCACTCACACCAGGCTTACTCACACCAGGGACAACAGCCCCGGGCCCCGGATGTTCCGGCGGTCAGCCGGACGTGATGCGTCGCACGGCCTCGGTGACCGTCTCGGGCGGCGGCGCCTCGGTGTCCAGGGCGCGATGGATGGTCAGCCCCTCGATGAGGGCGTCCAGCATCCGCGCCGTGGCCGGGTCGAAGTGCCGCTCCAGCGCCGCCCGGGAGCGCGCCATCCACGCGTTGGTCAGCTCGCGGTAGGCGGGCTCCCGGGACGCGAGGGTGTACAGCTCGTGGGTCAGCACCAGGTCACGCTGGGTGTCGAACACGTCCTCCGTGATGATCGCGACGACGGCCGCCCGGGCGCTCTCCAGGTCGGTCGCGGCGCTCATCCGCCGCTCGAACCCGTCGCTGCCGGCCCGTGCGAACCGGCCGAACGCCTCGCGCAGCAGCTCGTCCATCCCCGCGAAGTGGTAGGTCATCGAGCCGAGCGGCACGTCGGCGGCCGCCGCGACCTTGCGGTGCGAGACGCCGGCGACCCCCACCTCGGCGATCAGGTCGAGGCAGACGTCGATGATCCGGCTCCTGCGGTCGGGGTCGTGCCGGCGCCCGGTCACGGTCAGCCCTCGGTGATGTCGCGGACCACGCGGGCGGGGTTGCCCACGGCGACGACGTTCGCCGGCAGGTCGCGCGTGACGACGGCGCCTGCGCCGACCACCGTGTTGTCCCCGATGGTCACCCCGGGGCAGACGATCACGCCGCCGCCGAGCCAGACGTTGTCGCCGATCGTGATGGGCAGCGCGGCCTCCAGCTTGTCCCGGCGCGGGGTGGGCTCCACGGGGTGGGTCGGCGTGAGGAGCTGCACGTTCGGCCCGATCTGGCAGTCGGCGCCGATCGTGATCGTCGCGACGTCCAGCGCCATGAGGTTGTAGTTGGCGAAGGTGCGCGGGCCGACGTGGATGTTCCCGCCGTAGTCGACGAACAGCGGCGGCTTGATGAACGCGTCCTCGCCCAGGGTGCCGAGCAGGTCGTCCAGGATCGCGCGGGCGCCGTCGTCGTCGGCCACCACCGCGCGGTGGTAGGCGTCGGCGAGGGCGAGGCCGCGCTGGGCGAGGCGGACGCTCTCCGGGTCCTGCCCGCCGATGTAGAGGTCGCCGGCGAGCATGCGCTCGTGGTGGGTGCGGGGGTCGCCGGCGAAGTAGTCGTGAGCCATGGGAACAGCGTAGCGGGCGATGTGTACGACCGTACGTAACGCGGGTACGCTCGTGCGCATGTCGCTCCCCCAGGACACCCGTCCGCCGCTCGCCGTCCGGCGCGCCCGCGCCGCCGTCGGCGCGCTGTTCCTGACCAACGGCGCCCTGTACGCCAACCTGGTGCCCCGCCTGCCGGAGATCAAGACGGCGCTCGACCTCGACAACGCGGCCTACGGCCTGGCCATCGCCGCGTTCCCGACGGGCGCGATCGTCTCGGGCCTCGGCGCCGGGTACATGGTGCGGCGCTTCGGGTCGGCGCGCGTCGCCGTCGTCGGCACCGTCCTGACGGGCCTGGGCACGCTGGCGGCCGGCCTCGCGCCGTCGTTCGCCCTGCTCGTGGCCGCCCTGTTCCTCGGCGGCGCGTCCGACTCGATCACCGACGTGGGCCAGAACACCCACGGCCTGCGCGTGCAGCGCCGGTACGGGCGGTCCATCATCAACGGCTTCCACGCCGTGTGGTCCATCGGCGCCGTGCTGGGCGGGTCCATGGCCGCGGGCGCCATCGCGCTCGGCCTGCCGCTGGACGTGCACCTGGGCATCTCGCTGGGGATCTTCGCGGTCGTGGCGGTCGTCGCCCTGCGGTTCCTCCTGCCAGGCCGGGACGACGAGGCCGCCGACGAGGCGGGTTCTCCCGCGGCCGCCCGTCTCCGCGGACCGCGCCTGAGCGTGCGCACCCTGGCGATCGTGGCCGCGCTCGTGCTCATCGGCATCGGCGGCGCCCTGGTGGAGGACGCCGGCAGCTCGTGGGCCACCCTCTACCTCTCGACCGACCTCGGCGCCCCGGCCGCGCTCGCCGCGACGGCCTACGTGTCGCTCGTCGGCGCCCAGACCGTGGGCCGCCTGCTGGGCGACCGCCTGGTGGACCGGTTCGGCCAGCGCACGGTCGCCTGCGCGGGCGGCGTGATCATCGCGCTCGGCATGGGGCTCGCCCTGGCCTGGCCCACGGTGCCGGGCACGATCGCCGGGTTCGCCGCGGCGGGCTTCGGCAGCGCGACGCTCATCCCGGCCGCCATGCACGAGGCCGACGAGCTGCCCGGGCTGCGTCCCGGCACCGGCCTGACCATCGTGTCCTGGCTGCTGCGGCTCGGGTTCCTGCTCTCCCCGCCCCTGGTCGGCCTGGTCGCCGACGACGTGGGTCTGCGCACCGGCCTGCTGGTGGTGCCGATCGCGGGCGTCATGGTCGTGGCCCTGTCCGGGGTGCTGCGGCGGCGTGCCACCTAGACGCCGTGCCACATGGACGCCGTGCCACATGGATAGGGTCGTGGCATGTCCGCGAGATCAGCCGCACCTGCCCTCAGCCCGGCGGGGACGCGCGTCTTCCAGGAGCTGGTCCGGAATGGTGACGCCTCACGGACCGCCCTGGCGCGCGACACCGGCCTGACGCCGGGCGCCATCACGCGCGCGGTGCGCCCGCTCCTGGAGGCGGGGCTCCTGCTGGAGACCGGCGACCGCGCGTCGTCCGACGGCGCCCTGGGGCGGCCCGCCACGATGGTGACGCTCCAGGCGGAGGCGTACCAGTCGATCGGTGTGAAGGTCACCGCCGACCAGCTCTTCGGCGTGGTCTGCGACCTGCGCTGCCAGGTGCTGGACGAGGTCACGGTGCCGGTGCGCGACCACGGCCCCGACGCGATCGTCGAGCAGATCGTGGAGCTCGTGGACGGCCTGCGGGCCGGCCGTCCCGCGGTCGGCAGCGTCGGCCTGGCCGTCTCGGGCGACGTCGACGCCGTCTCCGGGCACGTGGCCTACTCGCCGTTCCTGGCCTGGCGCGACGTGCCGCTCGGCGCGGAAATCGCCCGGCGCACCGGGCTCACGACGACGGTCGAGAACGACGTCCGCGCCCTCCTGACCGGCGAGCGCTGGTACGGGGTGGGTCGCGGGATCTCGTCGCTGGCGCTCGTCACGGTCGGCACCGGCATCGGGTGCGCGCTGCTGGTCAACGGGCAGGTGGTGCACGGCGAGTTCGGCGTGGCCGGCGAGGTGGGCCACGTGCTCGTCGACCCCGAGGGACCCCTGTGCCACTGCGGCAACCGCGGCTGCGTCGAGGCCATCGCGGGGTCCGCCGGGATCCTGGACCGCATGGCGGAGGCCGGGTTCGACGGGCTCGGCATCGGCGACGTCGCGGACCTCGCCCGCTCGGGTCAGCCCGACGCCGTGCGGGTGCTCGCCGACGCGGGCCGCGCCGTCGGCATCGGGATCGCCACGATCGCCAACCTGCTGGGCGCCCAGCACATCGTGATCACGGGCGAGGCGATCGGCAGCCGTTCCGGGCCGGCCGCCGGTGACGCGCCGGTCGACGAGCAGGACTACGACGTCATGGACCCGCACGTGCGCAGCGCGTTCGAGGAGCGGGCCTTCGGCTCCGCCGCGCGCTCGGCCATCGAGCTGCGCCCGCTGCGGTTCGTGGACTGGGCCCGCGGCGCGGCGGCGTGCGCCGTCGAGCACTTCGTGACGAGCTACGGGCGGTCCTGAGTCAGTCTTCCTGCGGCGGCACGGGGTGGGCCGCGAGCGCCGACGCGACGGCGTGCAGGTTGTGGGCCATGAGGCGGCCGGTGCTGTGCGACCACTCGTGCCCGTGCTCGGTGTCGGGGTACTCGTCGCCAGGGCCGGGGCCCTGGTTCCAGTAGGTCCAGGCCTGGCCGGGGACGGTGTACCCGATGTCGCCGAGGGCGCCGCTGATCTCGGAGATCACGTGGTGCGCGCCGTCCTCGTTGCCGGTGACGACCACGCCCGCGACCCTGTTGTAGGCGACGGGTGTGCCGTCGGACGACGTCTCCGACAGCATCGCGTCCATCCGTTCGAGCATGCGCTGCGCGATCGAGGAAGGCCGGCCGACCCACGTCGGGGTGACGACCACGAGGATCTCGGCGTCGAGCAGCCGCTCGTGCACGCCGGGCCACGCGTCGCCGTCGCCCAGGTCGGTGACCACCCCGGGGGGCACGTCGAGGTCGGCGAGCCGGATGTGGTCGACGGCGACGCCCCGCTCCTGGAGCGCGCCTGCGACCACCCCGGCGAGCGCCTCGGTGTTGGACGGTTCGGGGGACGGCTTGAGGGTGCAGCTGATGAACAGGGCCTTCATGGGTCTCCTCGGTCGTTCGGCTCGTCAGTCGTTCGGTCGTCAGTCGTTCGGCTCGTCAGTCGTTCGGCTCGGCGCGGGAGATGTCGGCCAGGGCCGACGTCGGGTCCCGTTCGACGGCGAGGTCCCCGATCGAGAGGATGCCGACGGCGACGTCGCCGTCGACCACGGGGACGCGCCGGACGGCGGCGCTGCGCATCATCTCGGCGGCCGCCTCCACGGGGACGTCGGGGCCGACGGTGACGAGCTCCTCGCTGGCCACCTCGCCGACCATCGCCTCGAGGCCGAGGCCCTCGGCGAGGCCGCGGACCACCAGGTCGCGGTCGGTGACGATCCCGATGACGGTGGGCCCGGCCCGGACCACCAGGGCGCCGACGTCGTGGTCGGCCATCGCCCGCGCGGCGGACTGGAACGTCTCGGACATGCCGATGGTGGTCGGCGCCGGTGTCATGACATCGGCGACGGTCTGCTGGGCCATGGCGCGCTCCTTCCTGGGTGCGGCCGGTGGGGGGTGACCGGCCTGAGTCCACCGTGCTGCGTGGCGCGGCCACTCGCACGCCGTCCGTCATGTGAGGCAAACGTCGGGCGGCCGCTCTCACTTTCCCGAAGTGGACGCAGGCGTCCGTTAGCGTCGCCGGCGTGACCAGAATGATGCGAGCAGTGACGATCGAGCAGTTCGGCGACCCGAGCGGGATGGTCGTGGGCGAGGCCGCCGCGCCGGCTCCCGGGCCGGGGCAGGTGGTGATCGAGACCGAGGCGATCGGTGTGGGCGGCGTCGACGCCGTCATCCGGCGCGGGACGCTCAGCGGGTGGGGCTTCAGCCCGGGGCTGGTCCCCGGCAGCGAGGTCGCCGGCCGGGTGACGGCGGCCGGCGCCGACGTCGACCCGGCGTGGGTGGGGCGCCGGGTCTGGGCGTTCACCGGCACGAGCGGGGGTTACGTCGAGCAGGCGGTCGCCCGGGTGGAGGACGTCGCCGAGCTGCCCGAGGGGCTCTCGCCGGTCGACGCGGTCACCCTCGGGAGCTCGGCGCCCGTGGCGCACTTCGCGCTGACGCACGCGCACCTCACGCCCGGGGAGTCCGTGCTGGTGCGCGGTGCGGCCGGGAGCATAGGCATCGCGGCCGTCGAGCTCGCGGCCCACGGCGGCGCGAGCGCCGTCGCGGTGACGACGTCGTCGGCCGAACGGGGCGAGCGCCTGCGGGCGCTCGGGGCCACGCACGTGCTCGACCGCGCAGGCGAGGGCGACCCAGGCGCCCCCGCGGCCTACGACGTGATCATCGACATCGTGGGCGGGCCCGGTACCCCCGACTTCATCGACCGGCTCGCGCCGAACGGGCGTCTGGTCGTGGTCGGCGCGATCGCGGGGATGCCACCCGCGGACTTCGGCACGCGCCTCCTGGGTGCGTTCCAGCAGTCGCGCACGTTCTCGACGTTCAGCCTCGATACCGCGCCCGCGGCGGCCCTGGAGGTCGTCCGCGCGGAGCAGTTCGCCGCCGCGGCGCGCGGCGAGCTGCACGCCGTCGTCCACGAGGTGCTGCCCCTGGACCAGGCGGCCGAGGCCCACCGCCGGATGGACGCGGGCACGGTGTTCGGGCGGATCGTGCTGGTGCCGTGACTCAGGCGCGCGCCGCCAGGTCGCGCACGTGCCCCACGATCTCGGGCCACAGCTCCTCCGGCAGCGCGTGCCCCATCCCGGGATAGGTGCGCAGGACCGCTCCCGGGATCTGGCGGGCGATGTCCCGGCCGGCGGCGACCCGGACGAGCGGGTCGTCCCCGCCGGCGATCACCAGGGTCGGGACCCGGACCGTCGACACACCAGACCATCTGGAAGTCCAGGCCCATGATCAGCAGCAGGGGCTCGCCCGTGGCGAGGTCGCCGAACGACTCGTAGGCGATCTCGACGCCGCCGTTGCGGGCGTAGCGGGTCACGGTTCGAGCCTGCCGAGGAAGTCTCGGACCAGCGGGACCACCTCGTCGAGGTGGGTCTCGAGCAGCCAGTGGCCGCCCCCGAGGAGGTGCAGCTCGGCATCCGGGAGGTCGCGGCGGTAGGCCGTGGCCGCGCCCTCGGGCATGTAGCCGTCGTGCGGGCCCCACACGATCAGGGTGGGCGGCCGGTGTTCCCGCAAGTACGCGCGCTCGCGGGGGAACCACGCCAGGGTCGAGGGCTGGTCCTCCAGGAGCCGGACCAGGTTGGTCCGGCGTTCCGGCGTGGACAGCAGCGCCCAGTGCAGGGTCCACAGGTCGGGCGGGACGCGGTCGGCGACGTCGCCGGGCAGCTCGCCGGCGAACTCGTCGCGGAACCCGTCGAGGCTGACGTGCTCGGCGTAGGCGCGGCGGGCATCGGGGCCGGGGTGCTCCCAGAGCTTGCGGAGGACGTCGTACTTGGGCCCGAACTCGTCCTCGTAGACGTCCCCGTTCTGGATCACCAGCCCGGACACCCGGTCGGGGGCCGACATCGCGAGCCGGAACCCGAGCTGGGAGCCGTAGTCGTGCAGCCAGATCGCGTACCGGTCCAGCCCCAGGGCGTCGACGAAGTCGGCCAGGAAGGCCGCGTGGGCGTCGAAGGTGTACCCGAAGTCCTCGGCCGGCGGGGTCGCGCTGTAGCCGAAGCCGGGAAGGTTAGGCGCGACCGTGCGCCAGCGGTCGCTCAGGGCGGTCATCAGGTTCCGGTAGACGAAGGACGACCCGGGGTAACCGTGCGGCAGGAGGAGCACCGGCGCGTCGGCCGGCCCCGCCTCCCGGTAGAAGACGTCGATCCCGTTCACGTCGAGGCGGCGGTGCCGGATCGGCGCGCTCATCTGGGCCTCCCCGGTGCCGCACCATCTCCCGGCTCGTACCGGATCAGGTCCCCCGGCTGGCACTCGAGCACCGCGCAGAGCGCGTCGAGCGTCGTGAACCGGACCGCCTTCGCGCGGCCGTTCTTCAGGACCGCGAGGTTCGCCGGCGTGATCCCGACCCGCTCGGCGAGCTCCCCCACCGACATCTTGCGGCGCGCGAGCATCACGTCGATGTCGACGACGATCGGCATCAGATCACCTCGGCCAGCTCGGCGCGCAGCGCCGTGGCCTCGCCCTTCCATGCGACGGCCTTGACCAGGAGGCCCCGCAGCACGACCACCAGCAGCGCGACGCCGACGGCGAGCACGGCGCAGCCGACCAGCGTCAGGAAGATCCCGGGCGGGACACCGGTGTCCCGGGTCTGCGCCAGGAGCCAGACCAGCAGGCCCACCGCGACGGCGGCCGCGACGACCGCCGACCAGATCATCGCGTCGACCCACCGGAATGCGCTCGGCGAGAACACCGCGTCCCGCCGGGCCATCCCCACGAGCCGCCAGACGCAGACGAGCACCACCTGCAGGGGCACCAGCCCGATCGCCGACACGACGAGCGTCGGCACCCGCAGGGCAGCAGCCACGGGGTAGCTCGCCTGCAGCGTCCACGCCATGTCCGGCAGGACCACCAGCTGCGTCAGCAGCGTCCCGAGGACGAGCAGCACGATCACTACGCGGAGCAGGCCTGTCGTGACCGGGTTCATGAGCGCCTCCTATCGAGAAACGATAGAAACCTATCGCGTCACGAGAGGAACCTCAAGAGCCACCCAGCTCCACCACCCACCGCGCCCGCTCCACCATCGCCACGTCGAGGAACGTCCCGTCCGCCAGGGCCACGGCCCCCACACCCTCCGTAGCGGCACCACGCACCCGCTCCAACACCTCCCGCGCGGCAGCCACCTCCGAGGCCGACGGCAGGAACGCCGCCCGGATCGTGTCGAGCTGCCCCGGATGGATCGCCGTCCGCCCCGAGAAACCCAGCCCCCGCCCCACGAGGCACGACGCCGCCAGCCCGTCCAGGTCCCGCACGTTCGTGAACGCCGACATCACCGGCGGCACCAGCCCCGCCGCCCGGGCGGCGACCACCACACGGCTGCGCGCCCAGGTCAGGCCCGCGTCGTCGGAGACCCGCAGGTCGGAGCGCAGGTCCGCCTCCCCCAGCCCGATCGACCGCACCTGCGGCGACGCCGTCGCCAGCTCGAAGGCCCGCTCGACGCCGAGCGCCGTCTCGACCAGCAGGTGCAGCGCCCGGCCGGGCAGCGCGGCCGCGAGGTCCCGCACCTCGGCGGCCGACTCCACCTTGGGCACCCGGGCGCCGACCGCGAGCGGCAGGGCCGCGAGCATCGCGACATCGTCGGCGTGCCACGGGCTGCTGCCGTGGTTGATCCGCACCTGGACCGGCCGCCCGGAGACACCGGCCAGGAGCCGCCCTGCGTTCTCCCGCGCCTCCACCTTGCGCGACGGCGCGACCGCGTCCTCCAGGTCGACGAGCACCGCGTCGGCGTCCGAGTCGAGCGCCTTGGCCACCCGGTCGGGCCGGTCGGCGGGCACGTAGAGCAGGGTCAACGACGCGCCGCCGCGCGGCCCGGTCCCGGCAGCCCCGCTCATACCGCCCCCTGCTCCCGCAGCTCCGCCACGCGCTCGGCGGAGAAGCCGAGCTCCCCCAGCACCTCGTCGGTGTCCGCGCCGTGCGGCCGGCCGGTGAACTGGATGACGCCGTCGTTCTCCGAGAGCCGGAACAGCGGCCCCTGCATGAGCATCGGCCCCAGCTCGGGGTCCTCGATCTCGTGGATGGTCCCGAGCGCCTGGAACTGGGGGTCGGCCACGATGTCCCGCGCGTCGTACACGGGGGCGACGGCGGCCTGGGCCTCCTCGAACGCCTTGACCACCTCGTCCCGCGTGCGCTCGGCGATCCAGCCGCCGACGGCGTCGTCGAGCTCGTCCGCGTGCCGCGCCCGGTCCACGCCCCGCGCGAACCAGGGCTCGTCCACCAGCTCGGGCCGCCCGACCAGCCGCACCACCCGCTCCGCGATCGACTGCGCCGACGTGGAGACCGCCACCCAGTGCCCGTCGCTCGTGCGGTACGTGTTGCGCGGCGCGTTGTTGCTCGACCGGTTGCCCGTGCGCGCCTGCACCGTCCCGAGCTGGTCCCAGCGCGTGATCTGCGGCCCGAGCATCGCGAGGATCGGCTCGACGATCGCGGTGTCCACGACCTGCCCGCGCCCGGTCCGGTCGCGCGCCGAGAGCGCCGTCATGATCGCGAACGCGGTGGCGAGCGACGCGACGCCGTCGGCCAGGCCGAAGGGCGGCAGCGTGGGCGGGCCGTCGGCCTCGCCGGTCATCGCCGCGAACCCGCTCATCGCCTCCGCGAGCGTGCCGAACCCCGGGCGCGTCCGGTAAGGACCAAGCTGGCCGAAGCCCGAGACCCGCGCGAGCACGAGCCGCGGGTTGCGCGCCGACAGCTCCTCGTAGCCCAGGCCCCAGCGTTCGAGCGTGCCCGGCCGGAAGTTCTCGATGACGACGTCGGCCCGCTCGGCCAGCGCGAGGAACACCTCGCGCCCGCCGTCCGAACCCAGGTTCGCGGTGACGGTGCGCTTGTTGCGGCCCAGCGTCTTCCACCAGAGGTTGACGCCGTCCTTGGCCGCCCCGTGCGTGCGCGACGGGTCGGCCTTGAGCGGGTGCTCCACCTTGATGACGGAGGCGCCCAGGTCGCCCAGGTGCATCGCCGCCATCGGCCCCGCGAACAGCGTGGACGCGTCCACGATGCGCAGGCCGGCCAGGGCGCCGACGGCGGGATCGCGCGACACGCTCATGCCGACACCTCCCACGCGCAGCGGAACCCCACCGTGGCGCTCCGGGCGAGCCCGAGCCCCGGGAGCAGCAGCTTCACCGAGTAGTCCGGCGCGTGCCGCCCGCCCTCGACGTACCAGTCGGAGTCCGGTGCGCGGTAGTCGCTGCCGCCCTTGAGCAAAACGAACCGGGTGCGGCCGTCGCTGTGCTCGCTCTCGGTCCAGCTCCAGACGGCGACGCCGGGCCGCTCCACCCCGAACGACGACGGCGCGGCCTCCCCCGCGAGCTGCCACTCGTCCTCGGTGGGCAGCCGCCCGCCGCGCCAGGCGCAGTAGGCGCGGGCGTCGTCGAGGTCGACGTAGGTGACCGGCTGGTCGGCGGTGCCCGCGGCCGGGCTCCCGTCGTCCCAGTGCGCGAGGAACCGGTGCGGCTCGGCGGGCGCGTAACCCGTCGCCTCCAGGAACTCCGCGAACTGCGCGTTCGTTACCTCGGTCTCCGCGACCGCGACCGGCGTCGCAAGGACGCCGTCACGCTGGAGCGTCCGCGCGTCGTGCAGGCGTGGCGGCAGCGGCTTCCACTCGTCCACGTACGGCGCACCCTGGTACATCCCGGTCTCCCGGGCGCGGTAGCGGACGGTGAGCACGTAGTCGCCCGCGGGGACGACGACGGCGTCCGGCTCGGGCGTGGCCGACGACGGGGCCGACCCGATGGACGTGTAGCTCACGGGAGCGACCTCTGCGTCTGACACACCTACCCGGCGCGCGATCCGGTGCGGGAACCGGGCGTCGGCGTCGTGCGGCATCCTGCGCAGGGCGTCGAGCAGGTCCGGCAGCCAGGCGGGATCCGCGACGCCGTCGGCGACGTGCAGCAGGGCGGCGATGCCGCGGCCGGGCACGACGACGTCCCCGGCGGCCGACGGCTCGGTGAGCGGAACCAGCCGCCCGCCAGCCCGCTCCGGCGCGTCCGCGGCCAGCACCGGCCCCGCGTAGTCGGCCTCGCCCCGGTTCACCAGCGTCCACAGCGTCACCCCGTCCAGCGACCAGCCCGACGCGTACACGCCCGCGGCCTCGGCCTCCGGAGAGAGAGGAGCCAGCGGCGTCCACCCGCCGTCGAGCAGCAGGTCACCGGCAGCCCGCTGGACCGTGACGAGGCGGCGCACGGTCGCGGCGTCCCGCCGGGACCACCCGACCCACACGCCGAACACGACCTCCCACACCATCACGCCCACGCCGTTCAGCCACGCGGACTGGAGCTCCTCGGAGTGGTCGCGGTGCCAGCGCCGCACGTGGTGCTGCATGTGCCGGCGCTCGTACCAGTGCGCCCGCAGCACGCCGGGCACCGGCGAGTCGGCGAAGAACTGCGCCCACGAGGAGGAGTGGTCCTCGATGCGCTCGACCGGCAGCTTGGACTCACCCTCCAGCACGATCCCGGGCCGCGCCGCCTCCAGGCGCGCGACCAGCTCGGGCTCGGCCTTCTTCAGGGTGTCCAGGAAGACGCCGTCCGCCCCGAGCTCGCGCACGACCGCGGCGAGCTCCGTCAGGTCGTCGGCGCCGCGGCGCGTGCCAACGTCCCACGGGTTGTAGTCGACGAAGACGTGCAGCCCGGCCTCGTGGAACGTCGCAACGAGCGCGGCCAGCCCGGGCACGTCGCGGTAGAAGTCCCACTGGTTGCGGTCGTCCAGCCCGATCACGGGGTAGGCGTGCCACAGCACGACGGCGTCCAGCCCGCCGAGCCGCTCCCGGGCGTCGGCGAGGAACCGCTCCGGCGTGAACCGCTCCTCCTCGAACGAGTAGAGCAGCTCGTCCCACAGCCAGACCTGCGCCACCGTGCTGCACCGCGCCGCCCACGCGGCCTCGGGGCGCGCGTACGCGGCGCCGGTGTAGCCGTGGCGGTCGCGGGCGTCGGACCGCCAGGCCCGCAGCGTCTCGCGCCAGGCCGGGCGGTCGGCCGGGTCCGCGGGCCCGGAGAAGATCTTGGCCTGGTCGAGCGCCTCGCTCAGGTCCGGGGTCAGGGGGCCGACGGCGACCTCCGTGGGCCGGTCGATCGGCCGCGGGACCAGGGGGTCGAACGTGTAGCTCATGATGCCTTTCTAGTTCTTGCCGACGAGCAGGTGCTCGGCCAGCGCGACGACGTCAGCCGCGTCGGGCACGGCGTCCTGCGCCCCCGGCCGCGTGACGGCGAGCGCCCCGGCGGCACCGGCCAGGCGCGCCGCCTGCAAGAGGCCCGAGCCGGCCAGGCCTGAGCCGGCCAGGGACGCCGCCAGGACGCCGCAGTACGTGTCGCCCGCGCCGGTCGTGTCCACCGCCGCGACCTCGGCGGCCGGGACCAGGACGGGCTCCGCGCCGCGCCGGGCCACGAGGCTGCCTGCCGCGCCGAGGGTCACGACCACCGCGGGCACGCGGGCCAGCAGGGCGGCCGCGAGGTCCTCGGGATTCGCGCCGACGCCCGGCCCCGCGAGGTCCGCCGCCTCGTGCTCGTTGACCACGAGCACGTCGAGCTGGTCCCACAGGGCGTCGGGCAGGTCGCGCGACGGCGCCGCGTTGAGCACGAACAGCGCGCCCGCGCGGCGTTCGCGGGCGGCCGCGATCACGGTGTCGAGCGGGATCTCGAGCTGCGCCAGCACGACGTCGGCGGCCGCGATCCGGCGGGCCTGCGCCGCGCCGACCCGCACGCGCGAGTTGGCGCCGGGCGCCACGACGATGGCGTTCTCGCCGTCGGGCGAGACGGTGATCAGGGCGGTGCCGGTCGGGGCGTCGACCCGGTCGACGACATCGGTGCGCACACCTGCCCCGCCGAGCGAGGCGAGCAGCAGCTCGGCGGACTCGTCCTGGCCCAGCGCCCCCACGAACGTGGTGTCCGCTCCCCCGGCGCGCGCCGCGGCGACGGCCTGGTTGGCACCCTTGCCGCCCGGCGTGCGGCGCAGGTCGCCGCCGAGGATGGTCTCGCCGCCGGCGGGGTGGCGGGGCACGTCGACCACCAGGTCGACGTTCGCCGACCCGACCACCACGACCTGCCCGGTCATGCGGCACCTCCGGCCGGCTCCACCAGCGCCACGGTACGCGCCGCGAGGTCGGCGATGCGCTGCTCCCCGCCGGGCAGGGAGGTCGCGATGCGCCCGTCGAGCGGCGCGGTCCATCGTTCGCCGATCCCGTCGACACCCAGAAGGGCGCCGGCGACACCGCCCACGGTCGCCGCCGCCGAGTCCGTGTCCCAGCCCGCCGTGACGGCGATCGAGACGCTCGCCCCGAAGTCGCCCCGGCCCGCGGACAGCGCGAACGCGATGACGGCCGCGTTGTTCAGCGTGTGCACCCAGTGCAGGTGTCCGTACTCGGCGTGGATGCGGTCGAGGCCGGCGCGTACGCCCGCCTCGCTCCCGTCGCAGTCGCGGCCCAGGGACCGGCCGAGCGCCACGGCGCCGGCCAGCCCGCTGTTCGGCGGGACGACGGCGTCCGCGGCGTCGAGCACGTCCTCGACGGTCTCGGAGACCATCGCGGCGGCGGCCAGCCCGGCCGCCCACATCGCGCCGTAGATCCCGTCGCCGGTGTGGCTGAGCCGGGCGTCGGCCCAGGCCAGCCGGGCCGCCCCGCGCACGTCGCCGGGCGAGACCCAGCCGAGCAGGTCGGTGCGGATGAGCGCGCCGATCCACTCGCGGAACGGGTTGTGGTGCGTGGCCGTCTCCGGCACGGGCACCGCGTCGAGGATGTTGCGGTAGGCCGCGCGCTCGGCGGTGAAGGTGCGCCCGGCGGGCAGGTTGTCCAGCCAGAGCTGCGCGACGTCGTCGGTGCTGAACCCGCGGCCGTGCCGCTCCAGCAGGGCAAGGGCCAGGATCGGGTAGTTGAGGTCGTCGTCCTCCGGCATGCCGGAGATGTTCTCCTCCAGCGACGTCGGCGCCGACCGGCGGTTCCACGGCCAGCGCGCCGCGACGTCGTCGGGCAGGCCGACGGCGGTGAACCAGCCGTCCAGCGGCCAGCGGCCGGTCGCGCGCAGGATCTCCTCGATGCCGGCGCGCGGGATCTTCTCGACGGGCTTGCCGAGCAGGCAGCCCGCGGCGCGGCCGGTCCAGGCGCCCTGCACCCGGGCGGCGTAGGCGGCGTCCCCTCCGGCCGGACGGTCCGGCAGGGTGGGTGCAGGCGGGAGCAGGGCCTCGATCTCGTCCCACGTGGCCGGGGCCGAGGACGCCGCAGGCAGGGCGTCCAGCTCGTCCAGCAGCGTCCGGGCGAGCGCCCGCAGCGCCGGCGTGGCCGGGACGGGACCCGCCCCGCTCACCGCCGGCGTCGGGTCGCCGCCCGCCGCGACCCAGCGGTCGCGGACGTCGGCGACCTCCTTGCCCTCGGCCGCCGACTGCACGAGCTCGTGCGCCAGCAGGTCCTCGGGCTGGGCCCAGGTCAGCCTCACGCGGGCTCACCCGCCCCGACGGCGTCGAGCGACGTCAGCCGGGCCAGTGCCCGCTCGCGGTCCGCGCGCAGGATGTCGCCGGCGGCGTCCGCCATGAGGCGGCCGGTCTCCCGGACGTCCATCTTGCTGGCCGTCTCGATCTCGTCGAGCCACTCGGCGGGCACGACGCCGCTGCCGCCCAGACCGGCGGCGACCGCGCCCGCCATGACGGCGATCGAGTCGGCGTCGCGGCCGTAGTTCACGGCGGCCAGCACGGAGCCGCGGTAGTCGCCGCGGTGCCCGAGCAGGAGCCCGAGCGCCACCGGCAGCTCCTCGATCGACTTGGTGCGCGAGGGCCGGCGGGCATCCATCGACATCTGCCGGTACTCCGCGCCCACCGAGTCGTACGGGGCCACGACCTCGCGGACGAGGCGCGCGAGCTTGCGCTCCTCGTCGTCGGTCGTGGGCGGCTCCGGCCAGCCGGACACGGCGTCGACAACCGCCCGGAGCGCGTCCGCCGTGCCGTCGTGCGCCACGTCGAGCGCGGCGGCCACGACGTCGTCCAGCGTGGCGCCCGGGGCGACCGAGGCCGCGACCATCGCCGCGAAGACCCCGGCCGCCTCGCGGCCGTAGCTCGACTGGTGGGCGCCCGTGAGGTCGATCGCCTCGGCGTAGGCGGCGCGGGCGTCGCCCGCGTTCACCAGGCCGACCGGGGCCGCGTACATCGCCGCCCCGCAGTTGACCACGTTGCCCACGCCCGCCTCACGCGGGTCCACGTGCCCGTAGTGCAGCCGGGCCACGAGCCACTTCTCGGCGAGGAACACTCGCTGGAGCAGCAGCGCCGTCGACTCGAGCTCGGGGATCCACCGGGGCTCCCCGATCATCAGCGGCACGAGGTCCTCGGCCATCGCGTAGGCGTCGAGGTGCGCCCGCCGCTTGGCGTACACCTCCACGAGCGCCCTGGTCATGAGGGTGTCGTCCGTGATGTGCCCGTCGCCCTTGTGGTACGGGGCGATGGGGCGCGCGTCGCGCCAGTTGGGGTACCAGGGCCCGACGATGCCGCGCACGCGGCCCCCGTGCCGCTCCTCGATCTGCTCCGGTGTCCAGCCCTCGGTCGCTCCACCGAGGGCGTCCCCCACTGCGGCACCGGTGATCACGGCCACCGACCGGTCCTCTAACCAGCTCACGGCTCTGCTCCTTCGTCGTTCCTGCGTCGCTTGCGTCGGGTACTACTGCGTGATCTCGTCCCAGCCGCTCGTGAGCTGGTCGGCGAGCTCCGTCTCGTCCGTCTCCTGCGCCAGGTAGCGCTGGTAGGCGGGCGTCGCCACGGTGTCCTTCCACTGGGCGTAGGAGTCGGCGAAGAGGTAGGGCGCGGCCGTGAAGTTCTGGCCGGACGCCAGGATGGTGCTCCAGCCGTTCTCGTCGCCGAGCTTCTCCGTCAGGGCCTCCTGGGCCGACGTCGTCGCCGGGATCAGGGCGTCCGCCTCGTTCAGCGCGGCGAGGTGCTCGGTCTGCGTGAAGAACTCGATGAACTCCGCGGACTCCTCGACGTGCTCGGAGTCGATGTTGACCGACAGCGTCTGGGGGTTGGCCGCCTGCTGCGGGCCCTCGGGGCCGGCCAGCGGGGGCAGCGCCACCCAGTCGAGGTCCTTCGGCGCGTCCTTGGCGATGTTCGCGGCCTGGTAGGAGCCCTGCACGGTCATCGCCGTCTGCCCGGCGTAGAACGAGGCGATGGCCTCGGAACCCGACTGGGTCAGGGTCACCGGCAGGATCGACTCGTCGTCGTAGGCCATGCCGTGCACCAGCTCGGGCAGGGCCATCTCGCCCTCGCCGACGGTCAGGTCGGCGTCCTCGCCGGTGCCCTCGATGTAGGTGCCGCCGAACCCGGGGGCCAGCGCCATGAACGCCGCCGTCGGGCTCGAGAGGCCCCAGCCGAGACCGTAGACGTCGCCCTTCGTGGTCGCCTTCGCGATCTCGCGCAGCTCGTCCCAGGTCATGGTCTCGCCGGTCGGGATCTCGACCCCGGCGTCCTCCAGCAGGGCGCGGTTGGCGAACACCACGTACGACTGCAGCTCGGTCGGGTAGGCGATCACCTGGTCGTCGACGGTCACGGAGTCGAGCACGCCTTCGGGGATGTCCGCGCGGCGCTCGTCCGACATGAGGTCGGTGAGGTCAGCCAGGTAGCCGTCGCGGGCGAACGACACGATGCTCGCCGCCTCGTAGTGGATGATGTCGGGCGCGGCGCCGCCGTTGAACTGGGTGATGAGCTTGTCGTAGACGCCGTCCCAGCCCGCCGGGACGATCTCGACCTGCACGTCGGGGTTGGCCGTGTTCCAGTCCTCGACGATCGACTCGGTCGCGGCGATGGCGGCCGGCTGGTCGGACAGGGCCTGGAACTTCAGCGTGACCGGGCCGTCGTCGGCGGCGTCCCCGCTGCCGCAGGCGGCGAGCAGGAGGGTGCTGGTCGTGAGGCATGCAGCGATGAACACTCCACGAGACTTCATGGGTCTGCCTTTCGGATAGGTGGTGCTGGTGTGGCCGTGGGGGCTGGTCATCCCTTGACCGCCCCGGCCATGAGGCCGCCGGTGAGCTTCTTCTGCATGATCGAGAAGAAGACGATGCTGGGTATCGCGGCGAGCACGGAGCCCGCCGCCAGGGGGCCGAGCGCGACCTTGCCCTCGCCGCCGATGAACGTCGACAGGGTGATCGGCAGGGTGTAGTTCTCGGGCGACTGGAGCAGCACGAGAGCGAAGAAGAACTCGTTCCAGGACGAGACGAAGCTGAACATCGCCGTGGCGACGACGCCGGGGGCGAGCAGCGGGACGACGATCCGGCGCAGCACCACGAGGCGGCTGCCGCCGTCCATCGCCCCGGCCTCCTCGAGCTCCACCGGGATCGCGGCCACGTAGCCCTGCAGCATCCACAGCGCGAACGGCAGCGTGTACGTGGTGTGCACGAGCGTGAGCCCGAGGAGGCTGTCCGTCAGGCCGATCGTCCGCAGGATGAGGAACAGCGGCAGGATCACGAGGATCACCGGGAACACCTGGCTGACCAGGATCCAGCCGACGCCGGCCGTGCGGATCGCGCCCTTGAGCCGGGCCAGCACGTACGAGGCCGGCAGCGCGATGAGGATGACGAGCGCGGTGGACGCGAGCGCGACGATCGCGCTGTTGGCCGCGGAGTGCACGAGGCCCTGCCGGGCGAGGGCCTGCGAGTAGTTCTCCCAGTGCCACTCCTGCGGCAGCAGGTTCACGACCAGCGAGTTGAGCTCGCCGGACGACTTCACCGAGGCCGACAGCAACCACAGCAGCGGGAAGCCCAGGAAGATGATGTAACAGGCCAGCGCCACGTACTGGGCGGGGCGGACGAGAACGCGCATCGGCTCAGCCCTCCTTCTTCGTCTTCTCGGCGCGGTCGTCGCGGAACTGCGACCGCAGGTAGAGCGCGAGGAGGAGCACGACCACCACGACGAGCACGACGCCCATCGCGGCGGCGTAACCGATGTTCCGGTTCTTGAACGCCTCCAGGTAGGTGAACAGCATCGGCAGCATGGTGCGGCCGCCGGGCCCGCCCTCGGTCAGCACGTAGACCAGGGAGAACGAGTTGAAGTTCCAGATGAAGTTCAGCGACGTGATCGACGCGACGATCGGCCGCAGGCTCGGCAGCGTGACCGCCCAGAAGCGGCGCCAGGCCCCGGCGCCGTCCATCGCGGCGGCCTCGTGCAGCTCGTCCGGGATCTGCTGCAGCCCGGCGAGCAGGGTCACCGTGGTCTGGGGCATGCCCACCCAGACGCCGACGACGATGACGGCGGGCAGCGCGGTGGAGAAGTCGGCGAGCCAGTTGGTGTCGTCCGGCAGACCCAGCGAACCGAGGAACGCGTTGAGCGGCCCCGCGTTCGGCGAGTAGATCATCTTCCACATGATCGCCACGACCACGGGCGGCATCGCCCACGGGATCAGGGCGAGCACCCGGGTGAGCCCCTGGAGACGCAGCCCCGAGTTGAGCAGCAGCGCGAGGCCCAGCGCGGCGACGAGCTGGAGCAGCGTCACCGAGACCGCCCACACCATGCCGATGCGGAACGAGTCCCAGAAGAACGAGTTGCCCGCGAGCCGCACGAAGTTGTCGACGCCGACGAACTGGTAGTCGGGGTGCCGCACGAGCTCGGCGTCCGTGAACGCGAGCAGCACACCCATGAGTAGCGGCGCGACGGACAGCACGAGGATGGGCAGCAGGGACGGCATGACCAGCGCGGCGGCCTCGCGGCGCCGGGCGCGGTCCATGCCCGTGGGGCCTCGACGGCGCCCGGACCGGGGCGGCGACGGCTGCCGGGGCGAGGCGAGGACGGTCATCGAGCACTCTCTTCCTGGGCGGTGGACTCGCGCACGAACAGGCGCGGCCCGATGGCGATCTGCTGGGCGGGCTCGGCGCCGTCGTCCACCCGGCCCAAGACGAGCCGGGCGGCGGCGGCCCCGCGCTCCGCGGACCCGAGCGAGACGCTGGTCAGGCTCGGCTGGAAGACGCGGCCGATCTCCGTGTCGTCCATCCCGGTGACGGCGAGCGCGCCCGGCACCGAGAGCCCCAGCTCCCGGGCGGCGCGGACGACGCCGATGGCGAGCAGGTCGTTGGCCGCGACGACGGCGTCGAATGGCCCCGCAGCGGGGGTGCGGGACAGCAGCCGACGCGCGGCGGCGAGCCCGGCGGCGACGGTGAAGTCGTCGGCGCGCTCGGTCTCGGCGTGGTCCCCGGTGAACGCCGGGCCGCTCGTCGCGGCGTCGAACCCGCGCTGGCGGGCGGCGCCCGGGGTCGTGTCGAGCGGTCCGTTGACGAACCCGATCCGGCGTCGGCCGATCTCCAGGAGGTGGGCGACGGCCTGGCCGAGGCCCGCGGCGGAGTCCGTGGAGACGGAGTCGATGCCCTGCTGCTCCAGCGAGCGGCCGATCACGACGACGGGGACCGGCGCCTCGCGGATCGCGTCGACCAGCGCGTCGTCGGTTCGCAGGGGGCTGACGATCAGGCCGTCGACGAAGCCGCTGCTCAGGCTGTGGACCAGGTCGGTCGTCGAGGCGACGCTGGGGCCCGTGGACATGACGACCACGCGGTACCCGTGCGGCGCGAGGACCTCGTGGATCGCGGTGAGCATCTCGACGTAGACGGGGTTGCCGATGTCGGCGACGGCGAACGCGACCTGGAAGGTCCGCTTCATCCGCAGCGACCGGCCGATCGCGTCCGGGCTGTAGCCGAGCTCGGCGGCGGCGGCGCGGACGCGGTCGACCATCTTCTGGCTGGCGCCCGAGCCGTGCAGCGCCCGCGAGGTCGACGCCAGCGACACCCCGGCGCGCTCGGCCACCTGGATGAGGGTGGCGCGTGATGACGACACTGTCACTCCACTTCGTCGTGAGGTCCTGCTTGGTGCTTGGTGCTTGGTGCTTGTTACCTGTTGCCTGATCGATCTGGTTGCCGGACCGGTGTGGTGGCCGGATCGATCTTGCGGCCGGATCGATCTGGAAACGTTTCCAACTCCCAGCCGGACTGGGCCTGGAAACGTTTCCGGTGAGGGTCGTCAGTGTTGCACCGGCGCGGGCGAACCGTCAAGCGACCCCGAGCGGCCGCGCTCGGAAGTGCGCTTCTACCCCGTCATTGCGCCCGAATCACGGCCAATTCCGGGCCCAATGACTGGGTAGAAGCGCACCTCCGGTGCGGCGCGGGCGACGTCGGGCCGGGCCAGGTGGGGCCGAGTCGGGTCGGGCCAAGCCGGGTCGGGAGCCGTCGAGTCGGGCCGGGCCGGGCCGGGTGGGCCAGGCCAGGTCACGCCGGACCGCGCCGGGCGCGGTGGAGCGGGAGGCCGCGCTCGGAAGTGCGCTTCTACCCCGCCATTGGGCCCGGATCAGGGCTGATTCCGGGCCAGATGACTGGGTAGAAGCGCACCTCCAGTGCCGCGCGGGGCGACGTCGGGCCGGGTCGTGTCGAGCCAGACCGGGCCGGGCCAGGTCGAGCTGGGCCAGGTCGAGCTGGGCCAGGTCGGGCGTGGTCGAGTCGGCGGCAGCGCTCGGAAGTGCGGTTCTACCCCGTCATTGCGCCCGAAATCACGCCAGTTTCGGGCCCAATGGCGGGGTAGAAGCGCACCATCGGGTCGGGGTCGGGACGGGCACGGCGAGTCGGGGCGGGACGGGCACGGCGAGTCGGGTCGAGCGAGGCGGGCGGCGCGGGGCCGGGTGGGTCGAGTCGGCCGGGTGGGGGCCGGTCAGGCGTGGGTTGCCGACGGCGCCGACGACGTCGGGGTCGACGTCGTGCGGTGTCGCGAGCGGTAGGCCGAGACCTTGACCCGGTTGCCGCACGTACGCATCGCGCACCACTCGCGGCGGTGCCCGCGGGACCGGTCCAGGTAGACCTGGGTGCACTCCGGGCGGCCGCACTCGCGCAGCAGCGCGGCGTCCGGGCCGCCCAGGATCTCGACGGCCTCGCGCGCCACGGCCGCGAGGCCCTGCGCTGCCGTGCCGGAGCGGCGAGTAACGGCGGCGCCGAGGCCGCCCGAAGAGCCGGCACCAGCAGACCCGGCACCGACAACTCCGGCACCAGCAGACCCGGCACCAACAACGCCGTCACCGACAGACCCACCCCCGGCCGACCCGCCCCCGGCCGCCGACCCACCCCCGGCCGACCCGCCCCCGGCCGCCGACCCACCCCCGGCCGACGCGGCACCGGCCGATCCGCCACCGGCCGACCCGTCACCGACAGACCCGGCACCAGCCGACCCGCCCCCGGCCGACCCGGCATCAACAGACCCGGCACCAGCAAATCCGACCCCGCCCACCTCCAGCTGCACGATGACCGGCGGCTGCGCGGCGTACCGGTTCAGGACCGCGACCGCCTCCGCGAGCGCGGCCGGCGCGGCAGGTGCAGCAGCCGCGGCGGACACCGGAGGGGCCGCCAGGGCAGCCCCGGTCGCGGACGCGGCGGCCTCGGAAAGCGCCGCCAGCGCCGCGCGGCCGCCGAGCCGGTCCTCGACGAGGGCGTAGAGCGACTCGCGCAGCTCCAGGGCCGCCGCCAGGTCTGCCTCGTCGGCGTGCGGGGCGGCGTCGAACATCCCCGACTCGACGAACCAGTCGTCGAGGAGCCCTGGCGTGCCGAGCTTCTCCGCGGGGACCGGGTTACGGCGGGCGCGCAGCGTGCCGAGGAAGTCGAGCGCGAGCGTTCCGCAGGGGAAGGCGTGGTTCACGTAACCATTCTGACCGGTGACCCCGTGGCGCACAAGTCCCCGTAACCCGTTTGACGGGTTACGGAACCTGTGCCACAGTTCTGCTCATCGCAGTAACCGGTCAAACCGGTTACCAAACTGAGGAGCCTGACCATGACCGCAGTCCGTTTTCACCTCGACTCCACGCTCGCCCCCGAGGCCGCCATGCGGGTGCTGACCGACTTCAGCCCGGCCCGTGCCGAGGCCTGGCCCACGATCGACGCCGAGCACCTGACGGTCCACGCCCAGGGCGACAACTGGGCCGAGGTCACCGAGGGCACCGCGGCGGCCTGGGAGCGGGCCCGCTACGAGTGGGACGACGAGCGCGGCCGCGTGGACATCACGACACTGGACTCGAAGGTGTTCGGACCCGGCGGTGGCTGGGTCTTCCAGGTCTCCCCCGCCGAGGACGGCAGCCGCATCGACGTCGAGCTGACCCGCACCCCGGAGACCTTCCAGCGCAAGCTGCTCGCCGCCCTGCTGCCCCTCGTGGGCCCGTCGTCCCTCAGCAAGTCCTTCGCGGGCCCGCTGCAGGCCAAGTGACCCACCAGACCCACCACCACCTGAACACCCAGCTGGAATCGGAGAACACCATGGAACTCAAGCTCGAGGTCGTCGTCCTGCCCGTCGCCGACGTGGACCGCGCCAAGGACTTCTACGCGGGGCTCGGCTGGCGTCTCGACGCCGACTTCGCCACCGAGCGCGGCCTGCGCGTCGTGCAGCTCACGCCGCCCGGGTCCGCCACGTCGATCATCTTCGGCGAGCACCTCAGCGACGCGACGCCGGGCTCCGTGCGGGGCCTGCACCTCGTGGTCACGGACATCGCCGCGGCCCGCGCCGAGCTCGTCGAGAAGGGCGCCGACGTCAGCGAGGTCTGGCACGACCAGGACGGCGTCTTCCACTGGGCCGGCACCGCGAACCGCGTGCCCGGCGCGCACCCCGAGCACGACAGCTACGCGTCGTTCGCCTCGTTCGCCGACCCGGACGGCAACGAGTGGGTGCTCCAGCAGATCGTCGACCGTCTCCCGGGCCGATGAGCACCACCGGCGACCCGAGGTCGAACGAGATCCTGCTCGACCTGCTCAAGCAGGCGGCCACGGCGCACGGCGTCCACGAGCAGGAGGAGCTGGGCGGCGTGTACGACGAGGGCTGGCCCGAGTGGTACGCCAAGCACATGACCCGCACCCTCGCGGAGCAGGGCTACCGCATCGTCCCCGCCGAAGGACCCGCCGACGGACCCGCCGACGGACCGGCCGACGCACCCGCCGCCACCCCCGAAGGTGCCGACGATGAGCCGGTCTGACGACGCCGGGGCGCTCGACCGCTCCGAGCGGCTGCTGAGCTCGGCCCCGCCGTACGCCGTCGAGCAGGTGCACGTCGCCGCCTTCGAGCGGCTGACCCCGGCGGAGCGGGAGGCCGTGTTCGACCGGCTCTCCCGCACCGGCGAGCCGCCCCCCGGCCCCACCGCCCCCCCCCCCCGGGGGGCGGGGCCGGGGGGGGCCGGCGGGCCGGGCGGGGGGGCGGCGGCGAGCC